>CAUUXN010000096.1:0-6331 GCA_963548985.1 uncultured Haemophilus sp.
TTATGCATATCTCGTTGAATATCTGTTTGAGCCGTATCCGCTTGTGCTTTAGCTTCTTCGTATTTTTCCGTGAGTTGCTGCAAGGCTTCATAATATTTCTCTAAACGCTCTCTTGGAGGGAGGTGATGAATGCTATGTTGTGATTTGCTACTTGCAACTTGTGGCTCTGCTATTTTCGGTTGAATGGGCTTTTTATGCTTGCGATTCATGGCTTCAGTCAAGGCGGTACATTGCCCTAAAAGATGTTCTGCCATAAATACAATTTGCTCTTCATTTTGATGGGGGATATTAGATAGCTTAGTTAAGCTCTGCTGGATTTCTTTGAGATAAAAACCGACGGTTTTAAAATCTTCGGTAAATAAAGTGCGGTTAAATTTCGCGTTGATTTTTTTATCAGAGTCAGCTTGATAGGCTTGAGTTAGTTGCTGTACTTTTTGCTCGAGCGTATTGAGTAATGATTGAATAGACATAAAAAATCCCCGCATAATGTATGCAGGGATTATAACGATTAAAGGGTCATGGCTGCAATCCAACCGAACGCTAATAATGGGATATTGTAGTGAATAAAGGTTGGCACAACAGAATCCCAAATGTGGTCGTGTTTACCATCCATATTCAAACCGGATGTTGGACCAAGTGTGGAGTCAGAAGCCGGTGAACCCGCATCCCCTAATGCCGCCGCTACACCTACGATAGCTACTGTCGCAAGTGGTGAGAAACCAAAAGAGAGACAAAGTGGTACATAAATTGAGGTAATAATCGGTACCGTTGAGAAAGACGAACCAATACCCATGGTAATCAATAAGCCAACGAGTAACATTAAGAATGCCGCAACACCTTTACTTTGAATCACACCAGTTGAAAGTGCATCAACTAATTCTTTTACACCGCTTGTGGTATTAATCACATTGGCAAAACCAGAAGCCGCAATCATAACAAAGCCAATCATTGCCATTAAGCGTAAACCTTGTTGGAAAATGTCGTTACTTTCTTTGAGTTTGAAGATACCGAATGCCCCGAAAATGATTAAACCGACTAAACCACCAATAATTGTAGAGCTTGTGAAAAGCTGGGTGGCAAAAGTGGCGACAATGGCGACCGCACTTGCGGTAATTTGAATAGGTTTAATATTCGCAATGTGTTGTTCAATTTCAGCTGTAGTTGGTTCTGCAGTCGTCACCACATACTCGCGCGGTTTGCGATAGGTAACAAATACAGCAGTGAGTAAACCAAGAATCATACCAATCACAGGGATAAGCATAGCAAAAGAAACTTCACCTACACTGGTTTGTAAACCGAGTGGTGCACCAGCAAGATTGATATTTTTTACTAAAACGCTTTCGATAAAGATTTTCCCGAAACCGACAGGCAAGATCATATAAGTTGCGGTTAAACCAAAGGTAATAATACAAGCCACTGCACGACGGTCGATTTTTAAGCGGTTAAAAATAGAAAGTAACGGTGGCACAACAATCGGGATAAACGCAATGTGCACTGGGAGTAAGTTTTGGGATGAAATAGCGAATAAAAGTAAAATACTAAGTAGCGTATATTTAAACCAAGCTAAATTTTTGCCGGTTGGTGTTTTATTCATTCGGGTAATGATTTTGTAGGCAAGCAAATCAGTGATACCAGATTTTGAAATCGCAATGGCAAATGCGCCTAACATGGCATAGTTCATCGCTACTTCAGCACCACCACCTAAACCACCGGTAAAGGCTTCAATGGTTTTTCCTAAACCTAAGTCACCACATAAGCCAGCAGTCAGAGCGGAAATCACCAGTGCGATAACCACGTTTACGCGCAGCAAGCTTAACGCCAGTAGCACGACAATTGAAATAACAACGGGATTCGATAACATATTGTTGTTCCTTATTGATTAATTAAAAGAAAAAGGTCGCATAAAAGAAAATTGATTTAAGGTTAAATGTCGCATAGTAATAAACTCCTGTAAATTAATAATAAAACAAAACCCCTCGAAAGTTGCCTTCCGAGGGGTAAGATTTTTTTGATCTTTATCTTGTCAGCTCGGAAGAAATCTTCCAAGCACGCCAACAGCCTGAAAGATTATTCAGTTGAATGGCGATGATGGTGACGAAGGATAAAGTTCATTGGAAACTCTCTTATTTAGATAACTAAATTGAATTACTTTACAAAATACGGTAAACCGGAAATGATTGCAAGTTTTTTTCTAAAAAATTTTAAAAATTAAAGTGCGGTCTGATTTTCATCTGTTTTTTCCGCTTCATCTGTTTGAGCAATATGCGGGAATCCACCGAGATCTTTTAAATGATTCACCATATAGCAAAATAATTCTGCGGTACGTTCAGTATCATATAGCGCAGAGTGTGCTTGTTTGCCATCAAAAGGAATTTTTGCCGCTTGGCACGCTTTGACGAGTACTGTTTGCCCAAACATAAAACCGGCAAGCGTTGCCGTATCAAACATCCCAAAAGGGTGGAATGGATTGCGTTTTACACCTGTGCGTTCAGCCGCCGCCATCACAAAGCTTTGGTCAAAAGCCGCATTATGTGCCACGATGATAGAACGCTGACATTCTGCGTCTTTTTGTCCACGACGCACCATTTGGAACAATCCCGTGATCGCATCTAATTCAGATACGGCACCACGTAATGGATTGTGAATATCAATCCCATTAAATTTGAGAGATTCAGGATTAATATTCGCCCCCTCAAATGGTTCAATATGAAAATGGCATTTTTGGTCAGGTTGTAAATTGCCATTCTCATCCATTTTTAAGGTGATAGCAGCAAGCTCTAAAAGTGCATCTTTTTTTGCATCAAATCCCGCTGTTTCCACATCAATGATGACAGGGAAGTAGCCACGAAAACGATTTTTTAATTGGTGGTGATAAGGAATTTCTTGAGAGTTGGACATATTGTATCCTTTAAAATAAATAACGCAGGTAACCCTGCGTTATAAAAGAACGAAAAAATCAACCGCACTTTTAATTAATTGCCTAGACCAGATTTTGAACTTTTATTTTCGATAAATTCAATTTTATAGCCATCTGGATCTTCAACGAAGGCAATAACGGTTGTACCACCTTTAACTGGGCCTGGTTCGCGAGTCACTTTACCACCACTTGCACGAACTGCTTCACAAATAGCATAAATATCATCAACGCCGATAGCAATATGTCCATACGCAGTGCCCTGTTCATATTTATCTACACCCCAGTTGTATGTTAATTCAATTTCTGCAGCGCTTTCGCCATCTTCGTAACCTAAAAATGCAAGCGTATATTTATATTCCGGGTTTTCACTCGTACGCAATAAACGCATACCTAAAACATCTTGATAAAATTTAATAGAGCGGTCTAAATCACCTACTCGAAGCATTGTGTGTAAAATTTGCATTTTCTTCTCCCCCATTATCTTTAGGCTAAAAATTCTACCATAAAATGCGATGTGGCGCGAATTAATCTTCGAAACTCGGGTAAATCACATTGCATTTTTTTAAGTTATTTATTTACCTTACTATTATGCTAAGATAATACTGATCTCTTATAAAAAAGGAAAAATGAATGAATACAACAGGCCTTTTTAATCTTTCTTGGCAACGTTATTTAAATTTACTGTTTTTATTATTAACCGTGGGATTTTTAACGAGTGGAGTAGTCACGTTAATTGCAGCTAATTTAGATTATTTTTCTGATTTAGCCAAAATTTATGGCTTACAAACATTGCTTGTGGTGACAGTGATATTAGGTATTTATTGCTTTATTCGAGAGAGTCGTCGACAAGCCACAGAAAAATTAAAGTGGAAGACATATAGTATCTTTTTTGTTGTTTCAGTCTTGATTGGCGGTTTATTTGCCTTAGTCGGCCAAACCTATCAAACGGGGGCTGATGTATGGCAGTTATTTGCAGTTTGGACACTTTGCCAACTTCCATTTTTATTATTATTTCCGAATGTGGCCTCTGCATTATTATTTGCCGCCACCGCCAATGTTGCGTTTTATTTATTTAATGAACAAAACTCGCATAACTCAATGTGTTATGCCGTGTTGATTAATGCTGGATTACTTGTGATATCGGAATTATTCAGCAAAACTTTTCATGATCAACATTGGCGCATTTTACCCAAAGTATTTCTAGTACTGACTTTTGCCAGTTTATTCGGTTTAATAGTAATTTATGATGTGTACTTTTATGCTTATGCTTGGGGTGAGCTTGGTCGTTCACCACTCAGTTCTTTGCTAATTGCTATTCCTGCCTTAATCGCACTTTATGTATATCACAAATATCGCTTTGATTTTATTAATTTAATTATTTCAGTCCTAGCCTTACTTGGCGCTTATTGCTTTTTGGCATCTATTTTGATTCGTGGTGTAGAAGAGGGGGTGGTTTTAGGATTAATTGGCTTTACTTTCACTGTCATGGCAATCAAGTGGTTAGTGAAACGCTATAAACAAGAATATCCAAATAATAAGAGATTCCATTGGGCGATTTCAATATTATGGGTGGTTGCCTTATTGATAGCTGTCGTTACTATAGGCGTTTGGTTCTTTTTTGCTTTAGGTTTATCAGAATCTGGTGCATTAATCTTTGGTATTCTTTTATTTGGTATAGCTTGGGCGATTACCTTAAATAAAGATAAAAATGAATACACTACAATTTTAGCAGGTTTATTTTTTCTAATCGCAAACAGTTTTTTAGGATTCTATTTGCTTGTTAAATTTGATGATTTTTTTCTTTTATTAGGATATGAATTTAGCGAGGATTCAAATTTCGGTATCTTTATCTCCGCACTGATTTTTCCAGTTATTATTATCGTTAGCTACAAATTGATGCCGAATTCTTTAGTGAGAATTCTTCTGGTTACCCAGCTTCTCGTTTTTTGGCAAATTTCCTATAATCTATATTTCCATAATTACAGCTTGAATAACACATGGTTTAATAACGCATGGTTTAATAAAATCCAGCTCCTGAGTTCGATTGTACTCTTTTATTGGGTCATGCGACCTAATCAATCAGCGCGAATTCATTTAAAGCCTATTGCCTGGGGAACAGTATTATTCTCTCTATGGATCTCTGTGCCGTCGTATATGACGATTCCTTGGGTAGATTATGGCCTTATTGATACAGATGTTTCAAGTGATGTCATGCCAGCAGACTCGATGAGTCTTGATAATGTGTTGCAAGTTTTAAGTGGACAATTTTGGTCACACTTCCAGTTTGATGTTAGCCATATCTTATATCTGCTTATCTGTGCATTACCATTAATTGTCTATGTACTAATGAATAAGCATAGTGAATCCAAACACACAGAAGCAGTGTTAATTTTATTAGTATTAACCTTGTTTGCATTAGGCTTTGTTGGGATACCCGTCATTTTATATTTAACAGCGTTATTATTGCTTGTTTATTGGACGGACAGCCGTGCGTTCTTCGGTCTTTTGGTATTTGCCTTTGTTGTTTATTTAGGTGGGTTCTATTACCAATTGAGCATCCCATTACTCTATAAAGGGGTATTGCTAGTAAGCTTTGCCGTTATTTTTGCGATTGTTACTTTATTCTTGCATGCACGTTATAAAGCGCCTTCACAAAGTGCGGTCGAAAACCATTCTGTTTTTAAAGCACCGATTTGGCTTGTTGGCGTCTTTGTGATTGCATTATTGGGGGCGGTGAACTATAAAGTGCAGCAATTTGAAGATGTGCTGGCTACCGGTAAGCCTATTGTTTTAAAAATCGCCCCTGTGGATCCTCGTTCATTGATGCAAGGCGATTATATGATATTGAATTACGCTATTTTATCTGAGTTTCAGCAAAGTCAGGTTTTACCAGAATCAAATGAATCCCTTGAAAGCAATGAATCTATTGATACTCTTGAATCTAATGAAACCACTGAAACCACAGGTATAGATGAATCAAATCCTTCGGGAAACA
This sequence comes from uncultured Haemophilus sp., assembly GCA_963548985.1. Lineage (GTDB taxonomy): Bacteria > Pseudomonadota > Gammaproteobacteria > Enterobacterales > Pasteurellaceae > Haemophilus_D. The sequence continues at coordinate 5,913 of CAUUXN010000096.1, forward strand.
AAGCTTATATCCTTGTTCATCTTGATAAAAATCATGTTGCGACATTTTGTGAGGCGCAATCAGAAATACCAACAGATTTTAAACATTGCACACCAAATGTTTATTTGCCAATTCGTTATAATGGTAGTTGGCTTCCTAAATTACCAAGCCAAGATTATTTCTTTGCAGAAGGAAAAGGTGAATATTATGCACAAGCAGAATATGCAGAATATCGCTTTAAAGACGGTATTTTGTTGCTAGCTCGTTTATTAGATAAGGATTTAAAAGGGCTATAAAGCATTGGTGACAAATAAGGGCGTATTTGATACGCCCTTATTTTTTAGATGATTGATTGGGTTATGATTATTTTACCGCGATCATCGAGCCAAAATTAAAACATTGGAACCATAATTCGACGTGTGAAAATCCGATGTTTTTTA
>CAUUXN010000097.1:0-6176 GCA_963548985.1 uncultured Haemophilus sp.
AGAGCATTTTAAATAATGCGAGCGTACCAATATTTTCATCAAGTTCGCTCTCTCCACTCAGTGTTCTTAAGGTTTTGAGCATTTTTCGTACAAAAGCGACGGTATTGATTGCCATGACGCTGAGCGCAATAAATCCTGAAGCCAAGCTCAAAAACAGCACGAGCATATTACTCCACGCCCAATGTGTCCAATTCAGCTCAGAATACATAAATAACGCTAGTGATAAAAACAACACAGCTGGCGTTAAATTTCGCAAAAACATTAAATAGTCATCGCCAATTTTAAATAAAAATTGTAAAAAACCGACTTTCTTCATTACTTTAAAAAATCTCTTTTAATTTGGATTCATCTAAAATAACACGGTCATCATCTAACAATAATGCCGGAAAGCCCGCATAGCCTTGTGCTTTGGCATCATCAAATGCGGCGTGACGATCACGCAAGCGCAACCATTGTTTCAAATTTGGAATGGAAGATAATACTTCCACTGCCTCATAATCCACACCCAAGCGTTTTAACTCTGCCACAAATGGCGCAGTATCAGGGCAATCTGCTGCATAATAAAGAATCGGTTTCATTATTCACCTTCTTGTTCTGCTACCGCAGTTGGGTTCAATTTCGGTTCGCCAATTTTGGTTAAACGGTTACGATCACGATGTTCAAACGGCGCATCATAATTCGGGATAATCATGGTTGTGGTTTGATCGTATGACCAAGTGCCATCATCATGGAATTTCACCGTCATTTCAAAACTTTCCGTGGTAAATGAACGCTCTAAGAACGGATTCGAAATGATGCCGTTTGTTAATGAACCGCGTACAGCCTTTACTGTAAATTCTTTCGCATCAGCCGGTGCATTACCGACAGCAATAAACGTTTGGCCGCGTGGAATGCTACCAGTTAATAAAATATTGCCTGTTTCAGGTTCCCATAACCAATAACCCACTTGGTCGTGGAAGGTTTCTACTTCGCCTGGCTGTACAATATGGGTGTGATAACGTAATCCATAATAGAGTTGCGGACCATTGGTTTGACCATCAGTTGGATGGGCTTCGTAACGTTCGATATAAGGATCTTTTTCTGGTCCTTCTGCTTTCGGGTTGATATCCACACCACGCTTGCCTTCCCAAACACCTGCTAATCTAGCCAATGGGCCTAAATTCGCGAGTGTATTAGGATCAGTTTCTGCTTCCGTGTAGATATCATCTGGGTATTGAAAATCTTTCATCATTTTCTCCTTATATCGTTGTATTAATGCTTAAAGTGCGGTTGTTTTTTGTCTATTTTTTACAACCTGGGAAACCTAAGGCTTCACGGCTCGCATAGTACGCCTCTGCCACGCCTTTGGTTAATGCGCGAATGCGTAAAATATAGCGTTGACGCTCTGTGACCGAAATCGCTTTACGTGCATCTAACAAGTTGAAGCTGTGCGCGGCTTTTAAAATGCGTTCGTAAGCTGGTAATGGTAACGGGCGTTCTAATTCTAATAAGCTTTTCGCTTCTTTTTCGTATTGATCGAAGCAGTAGAATAAGAAATCGGTATCGGCGTATTCAAAGTTGTAAGTTGATTGTTCCACTTCGTTTTGATGGAACACATCACCGTAAGTGGTTTTGCCAAGCGGGCCGTCAGACCAAACTAAGTCATACACGCTGTCCACGCCTTGGATATACATCGCCAAACGCTCTAAACCGTAAGTCACTTCACCTGTTACGGGTTTACATTCTAAGCCACCCACTTGTTGGAAATAGGTAAACTGAGTGACTTCCATACCGTTTAACCACACTTCCCAGCCTAAACCCCAAGCGCCCAAAGTTGGGTTTTCCCAGTTATCTTCCACGAAACGAATGTCATTTTGTGTCGGATCAAAACCAAGCATTTCAAGTGAACCTAAATAGAGCTCTTGAATGTTATCTGGAGACGGTTTAATCACCACTTGGAATTGATAGTAATGCTGTAAACGGTTTGGGTTTTCGCCATAACGACCATCGGTCGGACGACGTGAAGGTTGCACATAAGCAAATGCCATTGGCTCAGGACCTAATGCGCGTAATGCAGTCATTGGGTGAGAAGTTCCTGCGCCCACTTCCATATCAAAAGGTTGCACAACGGTACAGCCTTGATTTGCCCAATATTCTTGCAAGGCTAAAATCATGCCTTGGAATGTTTTTACGTTGAATTTTGTACTCATAATTTTTTTAATAACAATGTGATGAAAAATACAGGCATTATACTTGAAACTATAAGGCGGATAAAGGCGAAAAAGTGCGGTCAGAAAAATCCTTAAATTTTTTATTTCTCTTAAATTTCATTCATTTTGATGATGAGTTATTTTCATCATGATAAGTTTGCGCGCCAAGCGTCTAATGTGTAAACTGCTGGCACTTTTATACAGACTTTTATCCTAGGGATTTTAAAATGAAAAAAAATGTGATTACTTCAGCGATTTTATTATCGATTCCGGCATTAGCGGCTGCTGAGGAAAAAGAAATTCAACTTGAACCCATTCATGTTTATTCAGCTTACGCTACTCCAGTAAACCAAGATCAAACCGCTTCATCTGTTACTGTTTTAACTGAGAAAGACTTTTCAGAACGTAATGCAACTTATGTGAGTGATGTATTAAAAACCGTACCTGGTGTGGCTATGGGAGCAACTGGTGGTCGTGGTGCTGTAACCAGCCTTTTCTTACGTGGCGCAAATTCAAAACATACTGCGGTCATTATTGACGGCATTCGCGTTAATCCGGCAGATACTAACTTTGATTTCGGCGGTTTAGCATTAAGTAACATTGAACAAATCGAAGTGTTACGTGGCGAGCAATCTGCACTTTGGGGTAGTGATGCCATGGGTGGCGTGGTTTATATCACCACCAAAAGTGGATTATATAAAGATAAAGAATTTAACGTCGATTTTGACTTAGGCGCAGGTTCTCATCGCACCCGTGATGGCTCTGTTACCCTTTCCGGTCAGCATCATGGTCTTTATTATGCGCTTCATGGCGATAGCCATCGTACACAAGGGATTTCTGCGCGTAGCGAACGCGTATTTAATTATACGAGCGTATCTTGCGCAAAAAGTACAAATGTGCCGGCAACTGAAAAAGACGGCTTCCACCGTGATAACGTGTCTATGCGTTTAGGTTTTGATGATGGTAAAAAAGGCGTTGATTTCCTAGCTTTACATTCATCTCAAACCGCTCATTTTGATAATAGTGCAGAGTATGAAAGAAAATTTGATGACAATACCCGTACACGCGAAACTCGTTATAAATTAAGCGGTTATTTTGGTAATGCAGAAGATTTATTCGTGCATAAAGTGGCGGTAAGTCACGTTAAAACGGACGCGGATACTGCACAATATAGTAGTTGGACTTCTGCTATTGGCAAAACAGAATACGACAGCAAAAAGTTGAATACGAACTATCAACTTGATATTAACTTCGACCGTGAAGGTGAAGTCAAACAAGCCGTCAGCGTATTAGCGGATTACCAAAATACGAAATATGTTGCTTCCGCTTACAATTTTGCTGAGAAAAAATTAACCGAGAAAAGTGTTGCCGCAGAGTACCGTTTATTTACTGAAGCCGATCACAGTCTTTCTGTCAGCGGTCGTTATACTGACAATAGCTTATTTGAAAATGCTTTCACCGCACGTCTTGCCGGTGCTTATCGTTTCTCTCCAAATGTAAAAGCACATGCTAGTTTGGGTAAAGCTATTCACAATCCGACCATGTCCGAATATTACGGTTGGGGGGGTACTTGGTTAGCTAACCCGAACTTAAAAGCAGAAAAAAGCTTGGGTGGTGAATTAGGTGTTTTACTTGAAACCGATGATAAGCGTCATAGCTTGGATACGACTTATTTTGCACGTAATGTCGATAACTTTTTAAGTGACGAAAATTCCGTGACCGGTAATTATGGAAATTCAACAAATCGTGCGGTAAACCGTGATGGTAAAACGAAGATCAAAGGCGTAGAAGTGGCGTATAACGGTAAATTTACCGATCAGCTGTCAGGTTACGCGAACTATACTTACACCTATATTAAATCTGAAAATGATCAATATGGTTCAAGCTATGTTCGTCGTCCAAAACATACTGGAAACCTAGGGTTAGCTTATCAAATCACAGAAAAATTAGGCTCTGATGTGAATGTTTCTTATGTGGGTAAACGCCTTGATTCCGGTGATTTCAAAATGCCTTCATACACCTTGGCAAACTTAGGCGTGAACTACAAAGTAGCGGATAGCTTGACGATTTATGCGAACCTTAACAACGTATTCAATAAAAAATATGAAAACGTACTGGGCTATGGCCAAGAAGGACGTAATGTTTACATTGGGTTGAAAGGATCGTTCTAATTATTACCCACTAATAAGGGCGTGCTTAGCACGCCTTTTTACATTCTTGATGGCGTAGCGTATCATTATCTATATGCAAAAAACTCGCTTAATTTTAACCGCACTTTTCCTTCCGTTTACCTCTCAGGCTTCGGAACAATTTGTCTCGCTTACGCTTTGCAGCGATAGACTGCTTATCGAACTGGCTGAGCCTTCGCAAATTGCTGCTCAATCGCCTTATTCGACAAAACCATTGATGATGTTAGACAAAATCAATACCGATAAACCTGTGCTGGAACCGCAATTAACGGAATTATTGCCCTATTTGGATAAAACTATTCTGATTAACGAAACCTTTTATCCACAATTAGTCGCGGAGCTGAAAAAACTCGGTGTGAAGATTATCCCGATTAACGACAGCCCACAAACGCCTGATGAATTATTTACGCTGATTCTAGAATTAGGCAAACAACTGGGGAATGAGCAAAAGGCGGCTGATTTAGTCACAAAACTCAAATCACAAAACTTTCACTTAAATCGACCGCTTACTGACACACTGATTTTGTCAGAGACTGGTGTGGTAGAGAGTTATTATCCGCAATATCCTGTGCTGTTAAATTTACTCGGATTAACACCGTTAAAAACACCTCTTACCGCACAAAATTTCTCGTTAGAAAAAGTGATTTTAAGCCAACCCAATGTGCTCATTTCACTGACAGACAAACAAGGTTACAATGCACAAGCTGAATTACTGCACCACCCTATGTTGCAAGATTTTTTCAAAAACCAACCGCTTGTCAGCATCCCGATGAAATATACCTATTGCTTTGATCACGGTGTGTGGCAAGGGGCGGAGAAGATTTATGAGCAGTTAAAATAATGTAGCTGACAAATCTCCCCTAACCCCTCTTTGCTAAAGAGGGGAATTCCATTATTAAATTAACTCTAGATGACATATTTATATGTCTTTATGTATAAATGATTAGAATAAAATATCAGAATTATAAATCTTGACACTATAATCCCACCCTCTCTACTAAAGAGAGGAATTGCATGATTAAATTAGCCCAAAATAATGTATTTACAGCTTTTATGTATAAATGATTAGAATAAAACATCAGAATTATAAATCCCTACACTGTAATCCCCTCTTTAGCACAGAGGGGTTAGGGGAGATTTGACAAAATCAAATTAACAAATGATATTTGGATTACATAGGAAATTGATCATTGACCAACACACTCAAATTAAATACCGCACTTTTCTTCGTGTTGCTGTTGATTAGCGGCTTTGCAGTTTATCATCAGCTCAGCGATTTCGCCCATCTCAAAAATGCGGATGGTGTGCTCACCGATATGCGCTCGATGGTGCTGTGGGATATTCGTTTTCCACGCATTGGTTTAGCTTTATTGACGGGCGCTAGCCTAGCGATAGCGGGTAATGCGATGCAAGGTATTTTTCAAAATCCGTTAGCCAGTCCAGGCTTACTTGGTAGTAGTTCTGGGGCAACAGCGGCTAGCGTATTTATTCTTTATTATTTTGCTGTGCCATTTTCACTGCTCTTAGCCGGTGGTGTGATTGGTGCGCTTTTAAGTTTTTTAATCGTGTATTTGATCGCCAAAAACTACGGCACCACGATGATGATTCTAAGCGGTTTAGCGGTCAATATGTTGCTTGGGTCAGCAATTGCATTACTACTCTCCAACGCGGAAAGCCCATGGGCATTAGCTGAACTTTATCGTTGGCTACAAGGCTCGTTGATGTGGGCAAAATTAGATACCTTGCTCATTTCACTCCCGATTGTTCTCACAGGGATTTTCTGCTTATACCACACTCG
>CAUUXN010000098.1:0-6069 GCA_963548985.1 uncultured Haemophilus sp.
ATGTTCGAGGTTATCCGTTTAATCTATTTTTAGATGCTGATTTAAATGTGAAGAAGACGGTGCCAGGGCATTTAGGAGCTGAACAAATCCGAGTGTTTGTTGAAAAATAACGATGACAAGCGGCTTATTTTTAAGCCGCTTTTACTATTTTTGTGATTTTAGCCATCCCAACGCGCCTAATTCTGCTGCTTCCGCTGCACCAATAGCTTGAGAAATCTGGGAAAACTCACTACCCACGCCAATCAAACGATTGTGCCAAACTCCATCATTACGCATCAACAACTTTGCTGACGTTCTACAAGCTGCAATGGACGCTCAAGGTCTCTCACTTGAACTATCGCCCTGAACATTGCCAGTTAACCCCGTGCAACATAACCGCGACAAAAAAATTTAGGTAAGCAATCTCCGCACGAGCCAAGGCGAGCTCTCGTTGTAACTTTTTAAACGCTTTAGGTGAAAAGTCTGTGGTTTTTGGAATTTCAATGCCTTTCTTTTTCATCTTTGGCTTCACTACTTTCGGTGTTTGAAGGTTTGTATAAGGCGATTTTACGCCATCAAGCCCTCTTTCCCGAAATGCTTTTAGCCAATAAATGACGAGAGCATGGGAAATTTGATGAAGTTTAGCCACCTCACGGATACCATAATCCTGTTCGGTGACGAGTTTGATAATTTTCAAACGAAATTGATAAGAGTAGGACATAATCTGCATCTCAAATTAGATGTCCAGGTTTTGGGGGTAGATCACTTTTACCTTCTTAAATTTAAAAATTAAAACAAATTCTTGATTTACCATTGACTTTTTGACCTGTAGCCCTTACTTTACGAATTGATGTTTCATCAACTTTATTCTTTGTAAAATAAGGAGCTTTTATGCAATCTCGCATTGTTGTTAATTCACAGGAAGAATCACTACTTAGCACACATAAAGTGCTACGTAATACCTATTTCTTATTGGGATTAACGATGGCATTTTCGGCAGTTGTTGCTTATATTTCTATGAGCTTAAACTTGCCTTATCCAAATCTTATCGTGTTACTTGTAGGTTTTTACGGTTTACTTTTTGTCACAAACCGTTTAGCAAATAGTGCATGGGGAATCTTGGCTGCATTCGCGTTCACTGGGTTTATGGGTTATACCATCGGGCCAATTTTAAACATGTATGTGGCGAGAGGAATGGAAGATTTAATTATGCTTGCATTCGCAGGTACAGCAATCGTCTTCTTTGCGTGTTCAGCTTATGTGCTAACAACGAAGAAAGATATGTCTTTCCTTTCTACCGCAATTTTCTCATTATTTATCGTGTTATTGTTAGGGATTGTGGCAAGCTTCTTCTTCCAAATTCCAGCACTAGCGGTGGGGATCAGTGCATTGTTTGTGGTATTCTCAACCATGACAATCCTTTATGAAACCAGCAATATTATTCACGGTGGCGAAACAAACTACATTCGTGCAACAGTGAGTATTTATGTGTCAATTTACAACTTATTCATCAGCTTATTAAGATTACTTTCTATCTTCTCAAGCGATGATTAGTCAGCATTAAATTTAAAGACGCTCCTTATTTGGAGCGTTTTTTGTTTTGAACTAATTTTCTTAAGATAAGTCTTAGCATACAGGTTCGCTTGTCGAGCCTATTAATAACAAAACAGGAGTTTTTATGAAATCTTTAAAATCACTTTTAACATTAACATCACTTGCATTAGCCGTATCTGGTTCTGTATTGGCAACGAATACATCTGTATTACCAACAAAAGAATCAGTCGTAACTAATTCAAAATCAATGGTTGAAAGTACAAAAGCTGACGTGAAAAATGCGGCAAATGATAAGCTTAAATCAATGGCTGATAGTGCGAGTTCAACAAAATCAAATGCATTAGATAAAGTAACTGAAGCTAAAGAAAAAGCAACATCTGCGAAAGATGCAATGAAAGATAAAGCAACTTCTGCAAAAGATGCAGTAAAAGAGAAGGCATCTGCTTTAAAAGAAAAAGCGACTGAGAATAATCAACCGTCTATGAAAGACAAAGCCACTGAAAAATTAAATTCAGTGAAAGATAATGCGAAAGAAAAAGCGTCTGACGCAAAAACAAAAGCGGCAGATAAAGTAAAAGAAGTGAAAGAAAAAGCGACTTCAACAAAAGAGCCAGCTAAAGAGAAAGTGGCTTCTTCTGCTAAAGTAAATATCAATAAAGCAGATGCAGAAACATTACAAAAACTTTCTGGCATCGGTGAGAAAAAAGCACAAGCGATTATTGATTACCGTAACAAAGTGGGCAAAATCAAAAGTGCTGCCGAGCTTTCAAATATTGATGGTATCGGTGAAGCTACAATTGAAAAAATCACCCCATTCTTAACTTTCTAAGAAAACATAGATAAAACTGACCGCACTTTATGTGCGGTTTTTTTATTGAAGTAGATCACAAAATTGTAACAAAGTGTGATTTGAGGATTATTTCTTTTTTTATCCTATGTATAATGGGCGGACAACATCATGTAATACAAGGGGTAGATATGCAGCATTACAATGCCTTTGATGAATGGTTGGCTTCAACCGCTTTAGGTGGTTCTAATCAATCGTATATTGAGGAATTATACGAACGTTATTTAGAAGACCCATCTTCAGTCGATGAAAGCTGGCGTGCCACATTTGATGCATTGCCGAAAACAACCGCAGTAGAGCAACCACATTCACCAGTCCGTGATTATTTCCGTCGTTTAGCGCGAGAAAATACAACAGAAGCCGTGACGGTTATCGATCCAGAAGCCAGTGCAAAATTAGTCAAAGTCCTCCAATTTATCAACGCTTATCGCTTCCGCGGTCATTTAGAAGCAAAACTAGACCCAATCAATTATTATCGTTGGAAAGTCTCCACCGCACCTGAATTGGATTACCGTTATCACGGTTTTACCGAGCAGGATCTCAATGAAACCTTCAATATTAATCACTACGTCTATCATCGCGATAACATCAAGTTAGGTGATTTAGCTGAAATGCTGAAAGAGACCTATTGCGGCTCAATTGGTCTTGAGTTTATGCATGTTCAAGATATGGAGCAAAAAAGTTGGCTACAAAGCAAATTAGAAAGCCAATTAAATAAACCGCTCTTTACCAAAGAAGAAAAAATTAATTTATTAAGTGAATTGACCGCTGCAGATGGCTTAGAACGTTATCTTGGTGCGAAATTCCCGGGAGCAAAACGTTTCTCTTTAGAAGGAAGTGATGCCTTTATTCCATTGATGAAAGAAATTATTCGTCATGCGAGCAAACAAGGTGTACAAGATGTGATGTTTGGTATGGCACACCGTGGTCGTTTAAACATGTTAGTAAACGTGCTCGGTAAGAAACCCGAAGATCTTTTCGATGAGTTTGCGGGTAAACATTCAGGCGAGCGTACAGGTGACGTGAAATACCACCAAGGTTTCTCTTCTGACTTTGCCGTCGGTGATCGTCGCGTGCATTTAACCCTTGCATTCAACCCATCCCATTTAGAAATTGTTAGCCCGGTAGTGATTGGTGCAGTACGTTCTCGTCAAACCAAAAAGAATGATACAGAACGTAATCAAGTATTAGCTGTTACTGTTCATGGGGATTCAGCGGTAGCGGGACAAGGTGTTGTACAAGAAACCTTGAATATGTCTAATGCACGTGGTTATACCGTTGGTGGCACAATCCGTATTGTGATCAATAACCAAATTGGTTTTACCACCTCTAACCCAAATGATACCCGTTCAACAGAATACTGTACTGATATCGCAAAAATGATTCAGGCACCGATTATTCATGTGAATGGTGATGATCCTGAAGCGGTCGCTTTTGCCGCGAGAATGGCGGTGGAATATCGCAATTTATTCAAACGCGATATTTTCATTGATCTGATTTCTTATCGTCGTCATGGTCATAATGAGGCTGATGAACCATTAGCCACTCAACCTATGATGTATAGCATCATCAAAAAACATCCAACGCCACGTAAAGTCTATGCAGATCGTTTAATTGCTGAAGGGGTAATCACCGAAGAAGAAGCCATTGAAATGATGAATCTCTATCGTGATGCTTTAGATAACGGCGATCGTGTAGTGAAAGAATGGCGAGAAATGGATATCGCCCAAATGGACTGGTTGCAATATCTCAACTATGACTGGACATCCCCTTACGAAAGTAAATTCCCACAAGAACGTTTCCAAACTTTAGCGGAGCGTGTCAGTGAATACCCAGAAACCTTGCGTGCACATCCTCGTGTAGAAAAAATTTATGCTGATCGCCGTGAAATGGCAAAAGGCGAGAAATTGCTCGATTGGGGTATGGCAGAAACTATGGCATACGCAACCTTATTAGATGAAGGTGCTAATGTTCGTTTATCGGGTGAAGATGCGGGACGTGGTACGTTCTTCCATCGCCATGCAGTTGTGCATAACCAAAATGACGGGACAGGCTATGTGCCATTAACACATTTACATGCCAACCAAGGCCGTTTTGAGGTGTGGGATTCTGTATTATCTGAAGAAGCTGTACTGGCCTTTGAATATGGTTATGCCACAACAGATCCAAAAACATTAACTATTTGGGAGGCACAATTTGGTGACTTCGCAAACGGTGCACAAATCGTAATTGACCAATTTATCAGTTCTGGTGAACAAAAATGGGGCAGAATGTGCGGTTTGGTGATGTTATTACCACATGGCTATGAAGGCCAAGGTCCAGAGCACTCATCCGCTCGTTTAGAGCGTTATTTACAACTTTGTGCTGAACAGAATATGCAAGTGTGTATTCCATCTACACCCGCACAGGTTTATCACATGTTACGCCGCCAAGCGATCCGTAAAATGCGTCGTCCATTAATTGGTATTTCACCAAAATCTTTATTACGTCATCCACTTGCCGTCTCAAGTATGGATGAATTAGTAAATGGCACATTCCAAACTGTCATTGGTGAAATTGATGATATCGATCCAAAACAAGTTAAACGCGTGGTTCTATGCTCAGGTAAAGTGTATTACGATCTCTTAGAAAAACGCCGTGCGAATAACCAAACAGATGTGGCGATTATTCGTATTGAACAGCTTTATCCGTATCCACATGAAGATGTGAAGAAAGCGTTAGAGCCTTATGCCCATGTGACAGATTTTGTGTGGTGTCAAGAGGAGCCATTAAACCAAGGGGCTTGGTATTGCAGTAAACATAACTTTGACAGCTCAATTCCTGAGCATGTGAAGTTAAAATACGCAGGTCGTCCGGCCTCTGCTTCACCAGCGGTAGGTTATATGTCTTTACACACCAAACAGCAAAAACAATTGGTAGAAGATGCACTGACATTGTAAAAGTGCGGTCAAAATTTGAGTAATTTTTAAAGAAAGAATAATTTAAAGGAAAAATAAAATGACAATCGAAATTCTTGTTCCAGATTTACCGGAATCCGTTGCGGATGCAACTGTTGCAACATGGCATAAAAAAGTCGGTGAGACGGTAAAACGTGATGAAGTCTTAGTAGAAATCGAAACAGATAAAGTGGTACTTGAAGTGCCTGCTTTAAGTGATGGCGTAGTGGCTGAAATTCTTCAAGAAGAAGGCGCAACCGTAGTAAGTAAGCAGCTTTTAGGTAAACTTTCTACCCAACAAGCGGGCGATATTTCATCAGAGACCGTGAAAGGCAATGAGCCAACACCAGCAGATCGTCAAAAAGCAGCGATTGAAAATAGTCACAATAATTCAGCGGATCAAGGTCCGGCTATTCGTCGTTTATTAGCTGAACACGATTTAGATGCAGAGAAAATTCAAGGTTCTGGTGTGGGTGGTCGTATTACCCGTGAAGATATTGCACGTGAAGTGGCAAAACGTGATGCACAGAAAGCGAAACAAGATGTGGCGACAGAGCAGAATACCATTAGTACCGTGGCATATAGCTCTCGTTCAGAAAAACGTGTACCTATGACCCGTTTACGTAAACGTATTGCGGAACGTTTATTGGAAGCAAAAAATACCACCGCAATGCTCACGACATTCAATGAAGTGGATATGCAGCCGATTATGAAATTACGTAAAACATACGGCGAGAAATTTGAGAAACAACA
>CAUUXN010000099.1:0-5975 GCA_963548985.1 uncultured Haemophilus sp.
GTTTACGATCTTTAACGCCTGCACAGTCTAATGCGCCGCGTACAGTGTGGTAACGAACACCTGGTAAGTCTTTAACACGACCACCACGGATAAGCACAACACTGTGCTCTTGAAGGTTGTGACCTTCACCGCCGATGTAAGAAGTTACTTCAAAGCCATTAGTTAAACGAATACGACATACTTTACGTAATGCTGAGTTCGGTTTTTTAGGTGTAGTTGTGTATACACGAGTGCACACACCACGTTTCTGCGGGCAAGCCTCTAATGCAGGAACGTTACTTTTTACAACCTTTTTCACACGCGGTTTGCGTACTAGCTGGTTGATAGTTGCCATTAAAAAAGCTCCAGTTTAAATGTTATTCATAATAGAATGTTTGTTACAAAATCTATCTCTCTATCCAATAGACAGAAGAAATAGACGCTGAATTTTAATGGTTTCGCCTAGCATTGTCAATATTTAAACAGAAATAGGATCGCAAAGGATCGCTTAGCAAAAAAATTCAGATAAAACAGACCGCACTTTGCCAAATCAATTGCCTGCCTGAAGCCAGGGTTTTATAATTCCAAACAGAATTATTTTGTTGGCAATCATTATGTTACGTTCATTTATTTTTCACTTACGTTATTTCTATCATAAAAAACTTCGACAAACGCATCGTATCTCTCATAAAACACTCGAGTTTGTATGTTTACTGATTGGTGCGACGTTTGTTGCCCTCTTTTCCTTTGGATTTGCCAAGCTAGCCGATATCGGACTTGAATTTAATGCCTATTGGTCTGCTAAATACCCTCTCGCCGTTTGGATCGTTTTACCGCTTGGTCTTGCTTTTCTCACCTGGTTTACCGCCAAATACACACCTTATGTTGGCGGCAGCGGTATTCCACAAGTGATTGCCTCCATCAATCTTCCTTATAGTAGCTATAAAACAAAACTGGTTGAATTTCGCCAAACCATTTGGAAAATTCCGCTCACTTTCTTTGCTATGGTTATCGGTGCATCTGTTGGACGTGAAGGCCCTTCTGTTCAAGTGGGTGCGGCTGTCATGCTAGCTTGGGGAAATTTCTGTCGTAAATATAACTTTGCTTTCCGCGGTTTAAGTACGAATGAACTTATCGCAACGGGTGCTGCAGGCGGTCTTGCTGCTGCATTTAATGCGCCTTTAGCTGGCGTAATTTTTGCCATTGAAGAATTAGGTCGAGGCGTGATGTTACGCTGGGAACGCCGAGTATTGCTTGGTGTATTAGCAGCCGGTTTTATTTTAGTGGCGATTCAAGGCAATAGCCCTTACTTTCCTGCCTATAAAGGTGCAACAGCTATTCCCTATTTATATCTTTGGCTTGCTATTTGTGGCGTAGTTTGTGGCGTACTGGGCGGTATATTTGGGCGACTCCTTGCAAAAGGATTAGCAGGACTGTCTCCACTCAAATGGCGTGATTGGATCCGCAAACATCCCATTTACGTTGCCTTATTACTCGGTTTAGTACTTGCCGCGATGGGAACCTACAGCGAAGGGCAAACTTATGGAACGGGCTATAATGTGGTTGCAAGAGCATTAGAAGGACAACTCGTTTCACCTGAAGTGGGAATACTAAAACTCTTCGCAACGGTTACGACTTATTGGAATGGCATCGCGGGCGGAATTTTTACGCCATCTCTCACTACTGGTGCGGGAATCGGCACTATGTTATGGGAAATCAGTAACGGCATGGTCGATCAACGTTTCTTGGTCATTTTATGTATGGCAGCCTTTTTAGCTGGCGGCACACAATCCCCTGTGACAGCCAGCGTAGTAGTAATGGAAATGACGGGGGCTCAACCAGTGCTGATTTGGCTCTTGATTTCCAGTATCATTGCCTCCATAATTTCGCGCCAATTTAGTCCGAAACCTTTTTACCACTTTGCGGCTGGACGTTTCCGTCAACGAATGCAGGAACAACAAGCAGAAGATCTTCGCCGTAACGAGATTCAAGAGAAATAAAATATGTCAGAAAACCAACCGCACTTTTATCGTGGCCGCTTTTCCGTTGCGCCAATGTTAGATTGGACCACTCGCCATTGTCGCTATTTTCATCGCCAATTTAGTAAACATGCGTTGCTTTATACCGAAATGGTTACGGCTCCCGCCATTATTCATGCGAAATACGATCATTTAGATTTTGATTTGCAAGAAAACCCTGTTGCCCTACAGCTCGGGGGAAGCGATCCCGCACAGCTTAAACATTGTGCCAAATTAGCGGAAGAAAGAGGCTATCATGAAATTAATCTGAATGTGGGCTGCCCTTCTGATCGCGTGCAAAATGGTATGTTTGGTGCTTGCTTGATGGCAAAAGCAGATTTAGTAGCAGAATGTATTGCAGAAATGCAAAGTGTCGTGAATATTCCTGTCACCGTGAAAACGCGTATTGGCATTGATGATTTGGATAGCTATGAATTTCTCTGCGACTTTATCGAAAAAGTCCATTATGCAGGCTGCCAAGAATTTATTGTTCACGCAAGAAAAGCCTGGCTTTCAGGATTAAGCCCAAAAGAGAATCGCGAGATTCCCCCTTTGGATTATGATCGTGTTTATCAATTAAAGAAAGACTTCCCGCAGTTGACTATTGCAATTAATGGTGGCATTAAAACCATCGAAGAAATGAAACACCATTTGCAATTTGTAGATGGGGTGATGGTTGGGCGTGAAGCTTATCAAAATCCGTCATTGTTGGGCTATGTTGATCAAATGCTTTTTGATGCTAATGCGGATATCGT
This sequence comes from uncultured Haemophilus sp., assembly GCA_963548985.1. Lineage (GTDB taxonomy): Bacteria > Pseudomonadota > Gammaproteobacteria > Enterobacterales > Pasteurellaceae > Haemophilus_D. The sequence goes on from CAUUXN010000099.1 coordinate 2,753, forward strand.
CACTCCAAGACAAGCGGTGGAAGCCATGTTCCCTTATATTGAAAAACAACTGAGCCAAGGGGTCTATTTAAATCATATCGTTCGACATATGCTTGGCGCGTTCCAAAACTGTAAAGGAGCGAGACAATGGCGACGCTATTTAAGTGAAAATGCCTTTAAACAAGGCGCAGGAATTGAAGTGATTGAAACGGCATTAAGCTTTGTGGAAACCAATTAAGTCTAAAATGCAAAGTGCGGTCAGAATTTAAACGATTTTCTGACCGCACTTTTGTTTTCTGAGTATTTAATTAGCACTGATATTTTTGACGATATGCTACCAAATCTTCTATTGTTAGTACTACATAACCAAATTTTTTCGCAAATTTAATAATTTCTGGTGCACGCGCCATGGTGCCATCATCATTGGTGATTTCACAAATCACACCAGCCGGTTTAAAACCACTTAAGCGTGCTAAATCAACTGAGGCTTCAGTATGGCCACGACGTGCTAAAACACCACCTTCTGCCGCTCGTAATGGGAAAACATGTCCAGGACGGTGAAGATCTGTGGGTTTTGCCTGATCTGCAATCGCAGCTTTAATGGTTGTTACTCGATCTTGTGCTGATACACCTGTTGACACACCTTCTGCTGCTTCAATTGTCACGGTAAACGCGGTTTTATTCACGCTATTGTTATGCTCTACCATCGGTGGCAAATCAAGCTGTTTGCATTGTTCATCGGTGATACATAAACATACGATACCGCTGCCATAACGAATAAGTTTTGCCATTTGTTCTGGGGTAATGGTTTCTGCAGGGAAGATTAAATCGCCTTCATTTTCGCGATCTTCATCATCCAACACTAATACGCCATTACCTTGTTTGAATGCGTTCAATGCGTTAATTACCCGTTCTTCGCCGGTCGCACCAAATGCAGATAAAATTGACTGATTCATCGTAATTTCCTTTGTTGTTACGCTAAAATTAACCAGAATCAGGGCTGAGAAATGCAAATAAATAGAACGGAATTAGGAACCCAATCCGTTTTATTCTCTTTCATCCAGACTATACTGTCGGCTTTGGAATTTCACCAAATCTGCTAACCTTAAAAGTACAAAGCGAAACAATTTTGTAAAACGCAATCAAAATTGACCGCACTTTTAAGTGCTCGTGGGCTGTCACCACCGGTAGGGAATTTCACCCTGCCCTGAGAATGTAGGTCGTAGTATAACGCAAAATGTCACTGTAAAAAATCATTCAATGAAAAATGTTTTTATTTGCACAAAGATTGCATAAAATAGGGCTATACTGCCACTATGCAATGGCGATTTAGCGAAGGATACATTATGTCGAACAAACACGATAAAAAAGTGGGGGTGATTTTTGGGAAATTCTACCCAGTTCATACCGGCCATATTAATATGATTTATGAAGCATTCAGTAAAGTGGATGAGCTTCACGTGATTGTCTGTAGCGATACCGAACGCGATTTGAAACTGTTTTATGATAGTAAAATGAAACGCATGCCGACAGTACAAGATCGTCTTCGCTGGATGCAGCAAATCTTTAAATATCAAAAAAATCAAATTTTCATTCATCATTTAGTTGAGGATGGCATTCCAAGTTATCCGAATGGTTGGCAAGCTTGGAGTGAAGCGGTAAAAAATCTCTTTGAAGAAAAACAATTTACCCCGACGATGGTTTTTAGTAGTGAACCACAAGACAAAGCACCATACGAAAAATACTTGGGTCTCGAAGTTTCTTTAGTGGATCCTGACCGATCTTTCTTTAACGTATCTGCAACGAAAATTCGTACTACTCCTTTCCAATATTGGAAATTCATTCCGAAAGAAGTCCGTCCGTTCTTTGCGAAAACCATTGCCATTTTGGGTGGCGAAAGTAGCGGTAAAAGCGTGTTAGTCAGCAAACTAGCTGCCGTATTTAACACCACTTCCGCCTGGGAATATGGTCGTGAATATGTCTTCGAAAAATTAGGTGGCGATGAGCAAGCCATGCAATATTCTGACTATCCACAAATGGCATTAGGTCATCAACGCTATATTGATTATGCGGTGCGTCATGCCCATAAAGTAGCGATTATTGATACCGATTTTATTACCACGCAGGCTTTTTGTATTCAATACGAAGGCAAAGCGCATCCTTTCCTCGATTCCATGATCAAAGAATACCCATTTGATGTAACAATCTTATTGAAAAACAACACAAAATGGGTGGATGATGGCTTACGTAGTCTAGGCAGCCAAAAACAACGTCAACAATTCCAACAGTTATTGAAGAAATTGTTAGATAAATACAAAGTGCCTTACATTGAAATTGAATCGCCAAGTTATTTAGATCGTTATAACCAAGTGAAATCTGTTGTAGAAAAAGTGTTAAATGATGAAGAACTTGAAGGTTTACAACACACAAAACGCATATTGACCACCGAGAAATAAAATGCTTTTATTCGCAGGCGATCCACACGGAAGTTATGAACATCTTTATCCTTTCGTGCAAGAAAATGATAACGTTGCCCTGATTATTTTGGGCGACTTGCAACTTTCTTCGCCTGATGAATTAGATAAACTCGCACAACATTGTGATATTTGGTTTATTCACGGCAACCACGATAGCAAAACCGTTGCCGCATTTGATTCGATTTGGGACACACATTGGAAATCGCGTAATTTGCATAATCGTGTTGTTGAAATTCAAGGACAACGTATTGCCGGCTTAGGGGGCGTATTCCGTGGACAAATCTGGATGCCACCAAACAAGCCAATGTACTTTGACCCTATCCACTATTGCCAATATAGTCCACAAGAAAAAATTTGGCGTGGTGGTGTACCATTGCGCCATCGCACGTCTATTTTCCCTTCTGATATCGAAGCCATTGAAAACGAACAAGCCGATATTCTGATTTGCCATGAAGCGCCTAAACCGCATCCAATGGGATTCCGAGTGATTAATCAACTCGCAGAAAAATTAGGGGTAAGACACGTTTTCCATGGTCATCACCACGATAATGTCGAATACAAGACAAATTTCCCTTATAAAATCACGAATGTCGGTTTTAGAAGTGTTACTGATGCACAAGGAAATTATTTATTAAAAACTATTGATGACAGAGAAAAATAACTGAGCTAGTTGTTAATTGTTTTTAATAAAAAGAAAGTTTGAAGAGAGAAGATGGCGCACCCGAAAGGATTCGAACCTTTGACCGCTCGGTTCGTAGCCGAGTACT
>CAUUXN010000100.1:0-5950 GCA_963548985.1 uncultured Haemophilus sp.
GCAAGGTATAACCTGCTTTCTGCACAGCTGGCAATAACAAATCCACATCACGTTTTACCGAATAAAGGGCGTCTTCCCATTGCGTTTTATCTTTATGTAACGTCAGAAAAAAACTTATGGTACGAAGACGACATAATTCCTTATTTTTATAATCCATTCGAGCCCTTACCATTAAAGTAGTTAATTTTTATTGTTCACGAGCGACGGCACGATGACCAATATCTCGACGATAAAAACGTCCTGCCCATTGAATTTGCTCAGCAAGCTTTAAGGCTTTTTGTTGTGCTTCAAATACACTTTCGCCTAACGCTGTAGCACAAAGCACGCGACCGCCATTCGTAACTAATTTGCCTTCTTTTTCTGCGACACCAGCCAAGAAAACTTTCTCATTTTCGACCGCACTTTGTGGTAAACCGCTAATCACATCGCCTTTACGATAATCGCCTGGATAGCCTTCCGCGGCTAACACAATACCTAAGGACGCTTTTGGATTCCATTGGGATTTCACTTCATCCAATTTTCCCTCGCAAGCTTTAAGGCAAAGCTCAACGAGATCTGATTCGAGGCGTAGCATAATCGGTTGCGTTTCCGGATCGCCAAAACGGCAGTTAAATTCAATTACTTTCGGCTGACCATTTGGCATGATCATTAATCCCGCATACAAGAAACCTGTGTAAACATTGCCTTCTGCCGCCATACCATTAACCGTTGGATAAATCACTTCACGTATAATGCGATCATGAATTTCAGGTGTCACCACTGGTGCAGGCGAATACGCTCCCATGCCACCTGTATTCAAACCTGTATCATTTTCGCCCACGCGTTTATGATCTTGACTGGTTGCCATAGGCTCAACGTTTTTACCGTCCACCATGACGATAAAGCTGGCTTCTTCGCCATCTAAAAACTCTTCAATCACCACTCGGCTACCCGCTTCACCAAAGGCATTACCTGAAAGCATATCACGCACAGCCTCTTCCGCTTCTTGCAATGTCATTGCAACGATTACGCCTTTGCCCGCTGCCAAACCATCCGCTTTTACGACAATTGGCGCGCCTTTCTCACGCAAGTACGCTAACGCAGGTTCTACTTCGGTGAAGTTTTGATATTCTGCCGTTGGGATTTTATGACGAGCGAGGAAATCTTTGGTAAATGCTTTTGAACCTTCCAATTGTGCAGCCGCTTGAGTTGGGCCAAAAATTTTCAATCCAGCCGCCCGAAATACATCAACCACACCAATCACTAATGGAGCTTCAGGGCCAACAATGGTTAATCCAATTCGTTTATCTTGAGCAAATTTCACTAAGGCAGGGATATCTGTCGCAGAAATATTTACGTTTTCTACTTTGTGTTCCAATGCTGTACCCGCATTGCCCGGTGCGACAAAAACTTTGTCCGCTAATGGAGATTGTGCAGCTTTCCAAGCCAAGGCGTGTTCACGACCGCCATTTCCGATGATGAGGATGTTCATGTTATAGTCCTTGCGTATGCCTAATTTAAAAAAGTGCGGCTATTTTTTCCTGTAATTTCCCCTCTTTTGTAAAGAGGGGGCTAGGGGGAGATTTAAACGATATTGAATTTAGTATGAGCTTGAGATCACTTCTGCCAAATCTCCCCTTCCCCTCTTTGCTAAAGAGGGGGATAGTTAGATAAATTAATGTCTAAAATGTCTCATTCCAGTTAATACCATCACCATATTATGTTCATCCGCTGCATCAATGACTTCTTGATCGCGCATTGAACCACCTGGATGGATAACGCATTGAATCCCTACTTTCGCCGCTGCATCAATACCGTCACGGAATGGGAAGAATGCATCAGAAGCCATTACACAACCGGCTACGGTTAAACCTTCATCCTGCGCTTTAATACCCGCAATCTTCGCAGAATATACACGGCTCATTTGGCCTGCACCAATGCCGATAGTTTGATTATCTTTAGCATAAACAATGGCATTGGATTTCACAAATTTCGCCACTTTCCAGCAGAATAATAAGTCTTTTAATTCTTGTTCAGTTGGCTGACGTTTACTTACCACTTTTAAGTCATCCACGCCAACCATGCCTAAATCCGCATCTTGTACTAATAAACCGCCGTTTACACGTTTGAAATCTAAACGCTCGGAACGAGAAGTCCATTCACCACATTCAAGCAAACGAACATTTTTCTTACGTTTCACCACTTCTTGTGCTTCAGCAGAAACTTTCGGTGCAATAATCACTTCAACGAATTGACGCTCCACAATTTCATTCGCGGTTTTTTCGTCTAATTCACGGTTGAACGCAATAATGCCGCCAAATGCAGAAGTTGGATCGGTTTGGTAAGCACGATTATAGGCGTCTAAAATATCTTTACCTAAAGCCACACCGCATGGATTAGCGTGTTTCACAATCACACAAGCTGGCTCATCAAATTCTTTCACGCATTCAAGTGCTGCATCGGTGTCTGCAATATTATTGTAAGACAAGGCTTTACCTTGGAGTTGATGAGCCGTAGCGACGCTCGCTTCTTTCACATTCAAATCAACATAGAAAGCTGCATTTTGATGGGCATTTTCGCCGTAACGCATGGTTTGTTTACGCACGAAGTTAAGGTTTAAAGTCCGTGGGAATTGACCGCACTTCGCATTCGCATCTTCTTCCTCGGCCACATGATATGGTTTTACCATTTGTCCAAAGTAGTTGGCAATCATGGAATCATATTGAGCGGTATGTTCAAATGCTTTAATCGCAAGATCAAAACGGGTTTCAAGCGTTAGGCTGTTTTGATGTTTATCCATCTCTGCAAGAATTGCGTTGAAATCATGATTATTCACCACGATCGCTACATCTTTATGGTTTTTCGCTGCAGAACGCACCATGGTTGGTCCACCGATATCGATATTTTCTACCGCATCAGCCAAGGTACAATCTGGTTTAGCCACGGTGGCGGCAAACGGATATAAATTCACGACAACCATATCAATGCCTTCAATGCCATGTTGCTGCATGATGGCATCATCTGTACCACGACGACCAAGAATCCCGCCATGTACTTTTGGATGCAAGGTTTTCACACGACCGTCCATCATTTCAGGGAACCCCGTATAATCAGACACTTCAGTCACCGGCAAACCATGCTGCTCCAACAATTTTGCAGTACCGCCTGTGGAAAGTAGTTTTACACCACGCTGTACTAAGCCTTGAGCAAATTCTACGATACCGGTTTTATCAGAAACACTCAGTAAAGCCTGACGAATTGGACGATCTGTCATTACATTTTCCTTTAATTAAATGGTTAAAAATAAGCGCGGGGAATTATAACGCAAACGTTTGCGTTTATATAGAAAAAATTTTCCTGGTAAGCGCACTTAAAGTGCGGTGGTTTATTTAAGCGATTTTAAAAACAAAAAAGCCCGCAAAATGCGGGCAACAAATGAATGAGATGATTAATTAACGTTTGCGGTTATCTAAAGAAAATGCACCGGCACCGGCAAATACAAAATAGAAGAATACGAAAGAGTAAAGTAAAGCAAGTTCACCACCGTTCGCGATTGGGAAGAATAAATTCCCTTTACCTGCAACGTGCATAAAGAAATATGCATAAGCCATTTGACCCGAAAGGATAAATGCCGCTGGACGAACAAATAAACCTAAAATTAATAGGATTGAACCGACAATCTCAATTACCCCACCGACAATCATCAGTGGATCGCCCACTGCGCCATTACCGCCCGTCATTGAAATTGGGAATTCCCAGAATTTCGCTGTGCCGTGTAAGATAAACATATACGCAGCGACGATACGTAATAAAGCTAAAACATACGGAGAGTATTTTTCTAAGTTTTTCATAAAGTTTTCCTAATAAAAATAAAAAGTGATTTGAGAACGGGGTGTATATTAATGATTAACTCAAAGCCAAGCAATACCTCAAATCGAAAAGGACTTTTTACTATTAGGAAATAATTTTACGCTTTACTGATTTTCTCAATCCATTGTAAAAACTCAACTGGCGGCATGAATCCGTTAACACGACTCCCCTTAATTTCTTTTCCATCTCGGTTAAAGAACAAAATAGTCGGTAAACCTAACACTTTATATTTTGCCATTAAAGCGCGGTTTTCTTCGGAATTTTTTGTCATATCAACCTGAAGGAGCAGCATGTCACCAAAGGCTTTTTGGACACTTGGATCACTGAATGTTTCTTTTTCAAACTCTTTACAAGCCACACACCAATCTGCATAAAGATCGAGCATCACAAGCGATTTGTTATTTTCTGACAGTGCTTGTTGCAATTCAGCTTCGCTTTTCACTTTCTTAAATTCAACGTGAGAAACGGCTTTATTTTCGACCGCACTTGATGTCGAGGTTTCGCCCCAAACCCAAGTTTGAAGCGGTTTAACACTAATCATTGCCACCACTAAAAAGAGAATTCGGAATACCCAACCTGTGCCATTTTTTGGCATTTGGAAAGCAAACCAAACGAAGAATGCGGTACCCAGCATCGCCCATAATCTTGGTGTCCATTCATCCGGCAAAATACGAGAAATTAAGAATACGGGTAACGCGAGCATCACAAAGCCAAATAGCTTTTTAACGGTTTCCATCCACATACCTGATTTAGGCAGGATTTTATTCCCAAATAAAGTGATTAAAATCAGCGGTACGCCCATACCCAACGCGAGCAGATAAAGTGTGATCGCACCAGTAAATAAATCACCACTCTGCGCCACATAAAGCAAGGCGCCAGAAAGCGGTGCGGATGTGCAAGGTGAAGCCACAAGCCCCGCAATCATCCCCATTAAGAACACGCCACCAAAGGCTCCAGCTTTTTGCTGTTGGCTAAGTAAAGACAGTTTTGTTTGTAAGGAGCTTGGGAGTTGCAAAGTGAATACACCGAACATCGACAATGCCAATAAAACAAAAATGATTGATAAGCCAATCATCACATAAGGATGTTGTAAAGCGACTTGGAATGGCAAACCAATTGCAGCCACAATCAAGCCTAGCAAGGTATAAGTCAGCGCCATCCCCTGCACATATACAAAACTTAATGCGAAAGCGCGCCACATATTAGGGCGTTGATTTTGACCAATCACAATCGCTGAAAGTAACGGCAGCATTGGCAACACACAAGGGGTAAAGGCCAAACCTAAGCCCAATAAGAAAAAGCCAAATACGGCATATTTGCTATTAAATAAACTTTCCGCTAAACGATCTTGCTCTGCTTTAGGTTGTGCGGAAAGTGAGGTCGATTTTTCCGATGTTTTTTCAGTATTGGCGATCTGTGCAATCGGCAAATCCGCCACTTTGATTTCTTTCACTTCAGGCGGATAACAAAAGCCCGATGTACAACCTTGGTAAGCAATTTCAACCACATCTTCGGCTTTTAATGGCGGGTGGCTTGCTTTAAAAATAGCTTGCACGGGCTTTTTGAAAATCTTCATTAAGCCAAAATAAGGATCGTTATAATCTTCAGGTGAAATAGAAAATGTCGGCACATCAAATGATGAGGTTTCCTCTTGGTTGAGCTTCACGGATATTTTTTCTTGATAGAGATAATACCCTTCTGCTATCGACCAATTGACGATCACATTTTCTTGATTCTCGCTTTTTGCAGCTGAAAATTGAAAAGCTTCATCCACAGGTAAGAAAGCCGGTTTCTTATCAAAAAGACCGGCTTGAGTGGAAAGTGCGGTAAAAATAAAAAATAAAAAAAGAAGAATTCGCTTCATCATAAAGTCCCAACTATTGTTCCTACTAAAATTCTAGCATAGATGAGCAGAATGTTAATAATTTATGACTTAGATCATAAAATTAAATGTAATTTAAACAATGACTGCACTTTTCTGTTGTTACAGTAATGTTACAACTATAGAATATGCTCATAACAAAATATAACAAGGAGCAATGAATGGCTACCCCAAAAATTCTCATCGTGGAAGATGAAGCGGTAACCCGTAATACGTTAA
>CAUUXN010000101.1:0-5714 GCA_963548985.1 uncultured Haemophilus sp.
TAGAATATAATTTCAAGGGACACTTAGAATTTCAGATTGCCTATGGTCGATTATTATTTGAAATGAGAGCTAATGATATGGCTAGAGAACGCTTTAATAGTGCTATATCATGCTGTAATTCGTCTAGAATCGCCAAATACTATTTAGCTTTAATTGATTTTTATGATAATGAATATAGTAACTCATTTAAAAAATTTTGGGATTTATATTTAGATAATGAAATAAAAGGGGAGCTAAGAGAAAAAATTATCGATTATATGTATAAGTCATTACTATACGATAGTAAGTATGAGGAAATATTAGAATTTAGTAAAAAATGGAGAGAATCACAAGTAAGAGGTATCGAAGGTTCTTTTAGAGCCAGAGCAATAAAAAATCTTGCTGAGAAAATTAATATTCCTAAAGATCGAGCTAAAGAAATATTGAGATCTATACATATTTTAGAAGATATATTTAGAAATGACGGATATATAAAAGTAGCCTGTATCCAAATGAAGGCTATAGCTGATGAAATAGCTAAGTTACTCATTTCGACTAAAGATAAACGTGAATATTGGAATTTACATGAATCTATAGAATTTGTGAATTTCATAACAAAACATGTACCTAATTCAATAGATGATATTACATATGGAGATTGCGAATTTCTTATTAAGTTTGTTGATTATATGCATCACCTTCCCAATAAAAATCCATTTCAAAACCTTTTCTGGAAAGATTTTCTTAGCAAGTATAGTACTCTAGTTCTCCTAGAAGAGCTACCATCAGAAAATCATATAGAGGTAATTGTAGAAAAAATAGTATTTTATGATACAGGGAAAAGAGCCAGTTATTTATTCGCTCAATCTCTTGAAAAAGAACGTTTCTTCATTCATTATAGACGAATGTCAAAAGCTTCATATAGATTATGGCCTTCAATAAAAGAAGGCTCAAGATTAGCAATTATTCCAGACTATGAAGGGAAAGAAACGGGTAAAGATGCTCTGGCTAAGGACGTGTATATTATTGAACTATAATGATTTTAAATTAAGCAATAACAATAAAGGAGCTGATGTCTTGTCAGTTCCTTTATTTTTTTATACTTTGTTAAACCTTAAGAGGTACGAATTTTTACGACACTTTTTTATCATTATAATAAAACTGAATACTTTCGGTGCAACAACTGTCTCCATAAAAAAGCCAACCTTGATATTTAGTCAACTATTAAATAACAATGAATTCTACAGTGTCGAAAGTTTTTAGACTAAATAATATTTATTTCAAACCTTTTTTAACCAAATCTTCATAACCACCATGATTGGTGACATTGGTATAGCCTGCATTTTTCAGCTCAGTGAGTGCAGCTTCGGCACGGCGACCACTACGGCAGTAAAGGTTGATCGGTGCATCTTTATCTGAATCAATTGCTTTAACACCTTCCACAATTTTATCGTGTGGAATATTCACTGCACCTTGTAAATGACCAGCATTAAACTCCTCAGCAGAACGCACATCAATCCAAACGCCTTTTGCTTTTTCCGGTTGTACCATACTTTGTTCTGTTTGTGGTGCAGTATTTGCATAAGCAACAATAGAGGCGGTAATGGCTGCCGCAGAAAGTACCGCTGTGAATAATTTTTTCATTATTCAATCTCCTATTAAATAGAAATAATATATTTACCTAAATAAATTTAGGGGTTATGTAAAACTAATAGCCATCATACGCCTAAACATAAAGATAATAAACTGTGAACAAAGTAAAAATTAAGTAAAATTTTCGTGAAATTTAACCGCACCTTAAAATAAAAAAAGGCCATCTGAAACTTAACATTCAGATGGCCTTTTTAATTGATTCAATTATTTCTTCGCAGGTTCTACTTCACCCACTGCTTTCTGAGATTTTTCATCCATTTCCACTTTAATATTGTGATCTACCACCACATTCATATTAATGGTGATACCTTCCTTTGGTGTGTCCAATTGAATGGTCGGTGTACAAGCTGTAAGTGTAAACATTGCCGCAAAAATAAAAAAGTGCGGTTGAAATTTAAGGTGTTTTATCATTTGTCTTGTCTAATTGCTTATAAAGTTTATATTGCAGATTTTGTTCAAATTGAGAGCCATAGTCAATCATATTCCACAATTCAAACATATTTTCTTGGTGCGTATAATTTAACGTTATCGGATTATTGGTTCGCTTGGTTGGATTAAATCCACTAATGCTCGCACGCAACGTCATTTGTCCTTTCGGATCGAGCGTCACCACCGCATGGGAATTTTGCAGTTCCATTTCTTTTAATAAATCCACCAAGATATTTTCTGTCCAACCGCCTTTTTTCAGTCCTTTCACCATTTCATCGGTTAATTTAATAGAAACATTCCCCACTTGTTCCAATGTGCCATTACAAATCAAACATTCCTTATGCCCAAGCCAAAATGGCAGGGTCGCATTGGCACGGCCGGTTAAGGTTACTTGGTTATATTGTGCCAAAGCTAACACTTGGGCTAAATCGATATTGGTAAAAGAAAGTGTCGCCATTTTACTTTGTGGGAAAGTGAGCTGAGGTACCGTCAATTCACCATCAAATAAGGAAACTTTCACATTTTTTAAGATAAGTGGATTTTTCATGGTATTCGGATAACGCCCGAATAAATCCAATTCCCCATTTGCAACAGAAAGTGCTCCATAGCGAATATTTTTAGTCGAAATATGAATGGGTTTGCCCGAAGCCACTTGTAATGCCTCGTTTTCATAATTCATTGGGAAGCGAATATTCAAGCCATACACTTCACCATCTGGCATGGTGATCTTGCCATTTTTTAGGTTCAATTCCCCGCCCATTTTCACGCCATTGGTATTAATCACGAATTTGCTCTTTCCTTTGATGCTCCCTTCATGGATTAACCAGTTCCATTTTTGTGGGAAGAGTGATTGGAATACTTTTGCGGATTGTTCTTTCCAGCTAATTTCGCCTGAAAGTGCACTATTCTGATATATACCCAAAACATCTAAGGGCCCAAGCGAACCAGCCTTCAAATCTCCTGCAAAATTGAAATTACTGATACTCTTACCATCAATGCCTAAGCCAAAAACAGGCGAAACAAAACGACCGCCATAAGCAAATTCAATCCAATCAGTTTTTGCTTGTAACAAACCACGAATATGCTCTTTTTCATAATTCCAGCGGAGTCTGTCTTTGAGTTCCAACGAAAGCGGTGCCATTTTCACCTCTTTCATTTTCACTTCGTTAGTACGTGCAGAAAGCTGATTTAATTCAATATGATCCGCTTCCCAAAAGCCTTTTCCTTCCATTTTGACTGGCGTATTTAAGGATTTCCAGTTTGCACTGCCATTGATAATCCAATCCCAACGGTTTGTCGCTTGTTTTTCCACTGACTGTAACTTATGTTCTTCATCTCGGAAGTCAAACACGGTTTTAATACCGGCAATAAACTCGTGGGCGTTTCCGTCTAATTTTAGATTGAGATTTTCAAACTGCGGGGTTGTGCCATTCAACGTTGCCTGCAAGCGACCTTCTAAACCATAACGACCGATAATAATGTCATCTAACGGTAAACGAACGTGCAACTTGGTATCTGGCTGAACAGTATCCATTTTAAAGACGGAACCCGGATAAAAATACACCACTGGATGTGTGAAGAGCCCGCCAAGATGATAGGTTAAATTAGTTTGTGCCACGGTAGCGTTATAACGTAAATCCCCGCGTGTTTTCAGCTCAAAATCCAATTCGTTATTATCATCCCCCCCACCGATTTCACCATTTTTGCCTGAAATCACGATCTCCCCTTTGCCCATTTCGCCAAAGGTTTGCAAGATCACGTTCATATCAATGCTTAACGGCAACAAGCCCTCTGCTGCACGGTGGATAGATAACCCAAGGAAGCCTTTAATCGGTTGATAGCTGTCGAAAGTCCAGTAAAATTTCCCCCATGAAATATCCAAACCGTCTTTGGTGAAGACGAAAGGCACATCCAACAACGGAGAATTTGCCGTTAAATCTTGAACATTTAACTGACCATCCGCACCTTGCCACGACACTTTTGCCTCGCCTTTTGTGACGGCTAGTTCTGGGTTATTCCAATTGAATAAAACATTTCCTTGTTGAGGAAGTTGAGAAAGATCGGGCTCAAAATTTGTAGTGAACTGAAGATCATAGGTTTTATCGCCTGATTGTTTGATATCGGTATTGCCTGTCCATTGGAAGATCCCATCTCGTGGCGTAACAGTGGATTGATGATGCAGCTCAAGCCCATCATTATTCGCTTGTGCTTCTAGTGCTAATTGGTTGCCATTATAGTTTGCATCTAACGCCCAATCAGCCGATAAAAAAGGCTGCAGCGCGGCTTGTTTTAGTGCGTCGGTATTTGTTAATTGAAAGTGTTTAACTTTGACATCAGAAATAGGCAATGCCGCCCAAAGTGCGGTTAAATTTGGCGGTGTTTTTTCAGCGTTATCGCTTGGCAAATGAGTTAAACAATCATAATTCAAGCTAGCCTTTTCAATATCAAGACTATGCGTATTCCACCAAGTGAGTTGCGCATCATTGAGGTTTATGAGGGTACATTGATCTGTTTTCACTTTTAGCTCAGGTAGCGTTAAACCTGTCGCTTTCCATTGCCAGTCATCCGCTAATTCAATGTGATAATGTGGTGCTAAAAAATGATTTGCAAGTTGTTCCACTCGTTTCGGGGTCGCAAAAACGCGCACTAAGCCAACGCTTACTACGATCAAGAGCAACAAAATAATCAAAGCCCACAGGCAACGCTTTCGCATAGTTTCCCCAATTACGCGATAAATAAATGAACAGAGACGTATTCTATCTTATCTCGTCCCAAATAGCTCAACTAACTTATCCCCAAAGAAATAAAATACTAATCCAAAGGCGACAATAATTAAGCCGATAAATTTCGTGATATTGACTTCTCGAATCGGCATACCGATAAGACCAAAATGATCGATAGTTGTTGCCGTAATTAATTGTCCAACGATGATAAAAAATAACATCGCGGTAATGCCTAATTTAGGTGCAAGCAAAACGGTTGTGAACACGACAACTGCACCGAGTACCCCACCAATTAATTTCCACCAAGGTTGTGATGGAATCGTGGATAAATTGCCCCATAAATCAGTTTTAGCCAATGCGATAAAAAAGAGAAAAATCGTGCCTACCGCAAAAGAAATGAAGGTCGCAATCACCGCTTCGCCACTCATGGCTTTCGCCAACTGCGTATTAATGGCTGATTGCGTGGCGAGTGCGACACCTGCCGCTAAGGCGATAATGAGATAAACAAAAAACATCGAAACTCCCAACAGAAAATTTAGCTTATTTTAACCTTTTCCTATTTGTCGTGAAATGCTTTCTATTCGGCAAAAATCATCCCAAAATCAACCGCACTTTGTACTTCATTCACAAATACCTCAAAAGTTGTAAGTCATCTTACCTGTTTATTTGATCTTGATCACTATTTGACTATTCTTTATTTGACGCTAATCTTCAAATCCATACACTATGCTCCATTCGGAGCAATCGTTTGCGTAATGCGTATTGAAAGCAAAATAGACTGATTTTATCAACTCAATGGGAGGAATATCCATGACCCACATTATCGTTGCAACGCACGGTAAGTTTTCTGAAGAAATCGTCAATTCCGCCGCTATGGTGTATGGCGAAGATGAAAACTGCCATGTCGTGACTTTCTTACCGGGTGAAGGC
>CAUUXN010000102.1:0-5653 GCA_963548985.1 uncultured Haemophilus sp.
GGTTGAGCAAAAAACAGCTCACGACGCTGAACATCTTTATCTAGTGAAATCAAATATTTATTCATAATTATCTCAAATTTGGTTTTTGCAGTATTTTGATTACAACAAACGGAAATAGTTGCAAATTATACTAAAGAAATAGTCCTATGGCATGGCTTTTAACACAACTTTAAAAAGCCTTAAAAAAATAACCGCACTTTAAATGCTTAAAGCGCGGTCTATTTTAAATGGATTAATATGTTATTTCTTTCAATTAGAAAATTGCAGTTGCTAAACCGACTACAACACTTAAAGAAAGCACTACAGCTAACATTGCGTAACCAAAATCACTCATTTTAATTTCCCACTTGTTTAGTTAAAGATAACCCATTCTAACAATAAAGCACGTTTTTTCAAAAATTTTTTATAATTTACTTAACCTATTTGGTGACAGTCTTTATAATAGGAAAAATTCTCTAGAGGCAAAATTATGGCAACAATTAAAGATGTCGCAAAAATGGCTGGTGTTTCCACCACCACTGTTTCACACGTAATTAATAAAACCCGTTTTGTAGCAAAAGAAACCGAAGAAGCGGTGATGCAAGCCATTAAAAGCTTGAAATACTCACCAAGTGCTGTTGCTCGGAGTTTGAAAGTCAACACGACAAAATCCATTGGGATGATTGTTACCACCAGTGAATCCCCTTATTTTGCTGAAATCATTCATGCCGTTGAAGATCATTGTTATCGTCAAGGCTATTCACTTTTTTTGTGTAATACACAAAATGATCCTGAAAAAATTAAAAACCACGTCGAAATGCTTGCCAAAAAACGCGTAGATGGTTTATTGGTCATGTGTTCTGAATACACACAACATTCACTTGATGTGCTTTCTAGTTTCTCGTCTGTGCCTATGGTGGTAATGGATTGGGGTCCAAATACGGACACAGATATCATTGAAGATAACAGTTTTACCGGCGGTTATATTGCGACTAAGCACTTAATTGATTGTGGTCATAAAGAGATCGGTCTTATTGCGGGTGAATTAGATAAAACGACGGCAAGAACGCGTTACGAGGGCTTTGTAAAAGCCATGAATGAAGCCAATCTACCAATCCATGAAAATTGGATTATGGAAGGTTTCTTCGAGCCTGAAGACGGTTACGAGTGTATGAATAAAATTCTTGCACAAGACAGCCTACCTACTGCCGTATTCTGTTGTAATGATGTGATGGCATTAGGGGCAATCTCTGCGATTACGGAAAAAGGCTTGCGTGTGCCTGATGATATCTCGATTATTGGCTATGATAATATTCACTCATCACGTTTCTATGCACCGCCACTCACCACAATTCACCAATCGAAATCTCGTCTAGGTGCACAAGCGGTTAATCTTTTATTTGAGCGTATTGCTAATAAAGATAACGAGAATCACGAAAAACACCGCATTGCGATCCATCCTGAACTCGTCATTCGCAAATCTGTTCGCAACCTTAAATAAACATTAAACTTTTTGACCGTACTTTGAATTTTATCTAAAAAAGTGCGGTCATTTTTTTACTTATTTTAGCCTTTTTTGATTTAATGCAAGTTTTTGACGTATAGCATTTGATCCCGATACATATTTTTGATTATATCTCTCCTAGTTTTATTTTTTTATCGGAGTTTATATGACTGATGAGTATCGCACTCTCCGCCATAACATTAATATGTTAGGGCGTTTTCTTGGAGAAACCATTAATGATGCGCAAGGCGAAGACATTCTTACCTTAATTGAAAATGTTCGCCAATTATCCAAACAATCTCGAGCGGGCGATAGCCAAGCGCGTAAAACCTTGTTGGATACTCTTTCCACCATTTCAAATGAAAATATTATTCCTGTAGCGCGTGCCTTCAGCCATTTTCTTAACTTAACAAATATTGCTGAACAATACCAAACCGTCTCTCGCCAACATAAAGATTTACAATCTTCTAATCGTTCATTAAGTGCTTTATTTCAACGCTTAAAAGCATTAAATGTTTCAAAAGAAGAAGTTTACAAAACCGTTGAGAACTTACTCATTGAACTAGTATTAACCGCACACCCAACCGAAACCACACGTCGTTCGTTAATCCACAAACACGTTGAGATCAATAAATGCTTAAGCAAATTAGAGCACGATGATTTGACGCCTAAAGAACGCGGCATTATTGAACGCTTGCTACTTCGTTTAATTGCTGAAGCATGGCATACCAATGAAATCCGTACCGTTCGCCCTACTCCATTCGATGAAGCAAAATGGGGCTACGCCATGATTGAAAACAGCCTATGGCAAGGGGTGCCGGAATTCTTACGTCAATTAAATGAACATGCTCGTGAATTCTTAGGCTACGATTTACCGGTAGGCTTACGTCCTGTCCGAATTTCTTCTTGGATGGGTGGTGACCGTGATGGTAACCCATTTGTGACTTCAAAAATTACGCAACAAGTCCTCTATCTTGCTCGTTGGAAAGCAGCAGATTTATTCTTAAATGACATCAAATCCCTTGCCGATGAATTATCCATGGTGAAATGCACACCAGAATTTACCGCAAAATATGGTGAACATTTAGAGCCTTATCGTTTTGTAGTTAAAGCGCTTCGTGCAAAACTTATCGCCACTCTTGATTACTTTGATGATTGTCTAGCAAATCGTCCGCCACGCGTAAGCCAAGCGGATATCATCATGGAAGATAATCAACTTTGGGAACCACTCTATGACTGCTATCAATCGTTGATGGCATGCGGTATGCGGATTATAGCTAATGGTTCCTTACTGGATATTTTGCACCGCATTCGCTGTTTTGGGGTTACCCTTTCACAAATGGATATCCGTCAAGAAAGCACTCGCCATACCGATGCCATTGCTGAAATTACCCGTTATCTTGGCATTGGCGATTATGCACAATGGAGCGAAGCAGAAAAACAATCTTTCTTAGTACGCGAGTTAAATTCTCGTCGCCCATTAATTCCAACCCATTGGGAGCCATCTGCTGAAACCCAAGAAATTTTAGAGACTTGCAAAGTCATTGCTCAACAAAAACAAGGCGTGATTGCTTGCTATATTATTTCTATGGCAAGAAGTGCCTCTGATGTACTTGCCGTGCATTTATTATTAAAAGAAGCGGGCGTGCCTTATCATATTCCTGTCGTGCCACTTTTTGAAACCTTAGATGACTTAGATGCCTCTGAAGGTGTCATGCGTCAATTGTTTAATATTGGTTGGTATCGTGGTGTGATTAATAATCATCAAATGGTGATGATTGGTTATTCTGACTCAGCTAAAGATGCGGGAATGATGGCAGCTTCATGGGCACAATATCGTGCTCAAGAAGCATTAGTCAACTTAACCGAAGAACTAGGTATTGAGCTCACTTTATTCCATGGTCGTGGTGGTACAATCGGTCGAGGTGGTGCACCTGCACATGCGGCATTACTTTCTCAGCCACCGCGCTCACTTAAAAATGGTTTACGTGTGACTGAACAAGGGGAAATGATCCGCTTTAAACTTGGTTTACCCGAAGTGGCGGTTGAAACCTTTGATCTTTACGCAAGCGCGATTTTAGAAGCAAACTTACTTCCACCACCAGAACCAAAACCAGAATGGCGTACTGTGATGGATGAACTTTCCTCTACTTCATGCGACATTTACCGTAGTGTTGTTCGTGGTGATAAAGACTTCGTGCCTTATTTCCGCAGTGCCACACCGGAACAAGAATTGTCTAAACTGCCACTCGGCTCTCGTCCTGCAAAACGTAATCCAAATGGTGGTGTGGAAAGCTTGCGTGCTATTCCATGGATTTTTGCGTGGATGCAAAACCGCTTAATGCTACCGGCATGGCTTGGTGCAGGTGCGGCAATTCAAAAAATTGTGGATGAAGGCAAAGGTCATATCATTGAAGAAATGTGTAAAGCTTGGCCATTCTTCTCTACTCGTGTGGGGATGTTAGAAATGGTGTTCAGTAAAACCGATACTTGGCTTTCTGAACAATATGATCATAACTTAGTGAAAAAAGAGCTTTGGTACTTAGGTGAAAATCTGCGTAATCAACTCAATGCGGATATTAAAACCGTGCTTTCGCTTTCTCACAAAGATGAGTTAATGGCGGACTTGCCATGGATCGCCGATTCTATTGCGTTACGTAATGTTTATACGGATCCACTCAATCTCCTTCAAGTGGAATTGCTCCGTCGTTTCCGTGAATCGCCTGAAAACCCAAGCCCTGATGTCGAACAAGCCTTGATGATTACCATCACAGGTATTGCTGCAGGTATGCGAAATACGGGCTAGTTACTATAACTAAAAATAAGTGCGGTCAAATTCATCGTTGTTTTTGACCGCACTTTTTGTTTTCTGTTTCTTGCGGTATCATACGTGCAATTGACTTAATGAAGGAAAACCCAATGACAACTGATATTCAAAAACTCGATCCAGATGCAGCGATTGATCTTGCTTATGATATTTTCTTAGAGATGGCGGGCGAAAATCTCGATCCAGCAGATATTATGCTATTCAATCTGCAATTTGAAGATCGTGGTGCGGTCGAGTTTGTCGAAACGGCAGATGATTGGGAACAAGAAATTGGGGTATTAATCGATCCTGACGCTTTTGCTGAAGTTTGGGTGGGATTAGTGAATGAGAAAGATGAAATGGATGATGTGTTTGCAAAATTCTTAATTTCACACCGAGAAGAAGATCGTGAATTCCACGTTATTTGGAAAAAATAACTACCCTTCTCGCACATATCAATTCACAAACTAAAACCGGTTTAATTTAACATTAAACCGGTTTTTGCTTAACAGATTCGTGGTAAAGGTTCGTTACGCGGTAAGTCTAACAAGCGACTTTGACCGAAAAGCCCAACAGCACGAACTTTGCCATCAGTCGTTACCTCGCCGATTACGGCCGCATTTTCACCTAATGGATGGCTACGAAGTGCGGT
This sequence comes from uncultured Haemophilus sp., assembly GCA_963548985.1. Lineage (GTDB taxonomy): Bacteria > Pseudomonadota > Gammaproteobacteria > Enterobacterales > Pasteurellaceae > Haemophilus_D. The sequence continues at coordinate 4,942 of CAUUXN010000102.1, forward strand.
CAGAATTTCAGCTGTTTTTTCTTTATCCGCCACAATCACCAATTTACCTTCATTAGCAAAATTTAACGCATCTAAACCGAGTAATTCGCAAATACCGCGTACTTCCTGACGAATTGGTAATACCGTTTCATCAATTTGAATCCCTACTTTCTGTGCCTGTGCAAATTCATGGAGTACCGCATTCACACCACCACGGGTTGCATCGCGCACAGCTTTCACGCCTTCAATCGGACGAATACAATCAATAAGCGGGGCAAGCACAGCACAATCACTGCGTAAGTCCGTTTGAATACCAAGATTTTCGCGTAAATTCAAAATGGTTGCACCATGATCACCCAAAGTACCACTCACGATAATCTGATCACCTGGTTGAATGCGATGTACACCCCAGTCGAGTCCGTTTGGAATCACACCAATGCCTGCCGTATTGATAAACACTTTATCTATCGCGCCTTTTTGTACTACTTTGGTATCACCTGTTACCACTTGAATACCAGCTGAATGGCAGGCTTTTGCCATAGATTGAATCAATTTTTTTAAAGTTTCTAATGGTAAGCCTTCTTCCAGAATAAACCCACAGGATAAATATTTTGGTACGGCACCACATACCGCTACATCGTTAGCTGTGCCACACACGGCGAGTTTACCAATGTCACCACCCGGGAAAAAAATCGGATCAATCACAAAACTATCGGTAGAAAATGACAGAGTC
>CAUUXN010000103.1:0-5653 GCA_963548985.1 uncultured Haemophilus sp.
GCACGCCGATATTGTAATAGCGATAATTCGTAAAGGTTTCTTTTGCTGAATTCGCGTCACTTGATTGATGGCAATTACTGCAGTTTGTTCGTGTTTTATCGAAAAATAATGCCTTACCTTCCGCTTCAAGTGCGGTCAATTCTGCTTCACCTTTTAAAGCACGATCATATTTTGAAGAGAATTGCGCAAATAATTCATGCTTTTCGAACTCCGCGATGGCTTTTTCCATAATGGCATAGATTCTGTCGGTATCTGCCCAAATACTTTCACCATAAATATCTGTAATTGCCTTGTAATAAATTGAATTCGCTTTTAGACGTTCGACAATCGATTTTTTATCTGGCATGCCCATTTCTACAGGATTAACTGGTGGACCACCTGCTTGCTCGGCTAAATCTTTTGCACGCCCATCCCAGAATTGTCCGCCAACATAATCTTGAATTTTTTCATCAAAATGAAAATCTGGTGAAAACATCGCATAAAGCGCCGTATTGGCATTGCGATTACCATGAAGATGAGGATTATCCCCTTCTGAAACCATTTGATTTGCAGAATTCTTACGTTGATCCACAAAGGCGGTACCCGGGTTGTGACAAGTTGAACAGCTTTGTGTTTTATTAAAAGAAAGCGATTTATCAAAAAACAGCACTTCGCCCAATCCTTGATAATTCAATTCTTTTCCTTTAGCTTGATCAGCTAAGGCATAATTGCTCTGCATCAAAGGTGCAAACAATAAAATAGAAAGCCATTTTTTTTGCATCGTGTTCTCCAAATATTTAAATTATAGATAAAAAATAATCCAACAAAGCTTTGTTGGATTATAAAAGGAAAATAATTTTCTACAAGCCGGTTGCCATCTTAATGCGATCAGCAAACATACCAATACTCACGCCAAAATAGTTCGATTTGTTCCAATCTAAAATTGTGCGGTAGTTATTGGAGACCAAGAATGCACGCCCAACTTCTTTATCGGGGCGAACTAACCAAAGATCTGCTTGCGAAAGTGCGGTCAATTTATCTTGTTCTTGTTGGCTGAAGCTTGCTAAGGTAACACCTTTAGATTGCCAATCACTGAGTGAACGAGCTTTGTTTTTCTCAATGCCTGAAAGCGATAAATCTAATGGTTGATTTAATGTTACTTCAACGCCCCAAGGCAATTTGTTATCCCAACCTACAGTGTGGAGATAATTTGCAATTGAAGCAAACGCATCAAATTGGTTCGTCCAAATGTCCTTCACACCATCATTATTACCATCTGCTGCATAATTTAAGAATGCGCTTGGCATAAATTGAGTTTGCCCCATTGCGCCCGCCCAAGAACCTAACATTCTGTGACGTTGAATATGATCACGTTCTAACATTTTCATCGCATTCACAAATTCTTTACTGAATAAGGCTTCACGTCTGCCATCAAAGGCTAATGTAGCTAAAGCTGACAGCACATCATAGCTACCTTGGTAGTGACCAAAGCTACTTTCCATACCCCATAAGGCAAGGATGTATTCCTGTTGAACACCATAACGTTGGCTTGCTTGTTGTAATGGTGCTTGTACTTCCCAATAACGCTCTTCGGCAATATCTACTTTGTTTTGAGTCAGTACTTTATTCAGATAATTGGTTGTGCCATTTGGGTTGGGTAACTGTGGTTGATCCGAATTACGCTGACTTCTCCCCGCTTGAGCACGATCCAAATCTACAGCTTTTTGCATATATTGAATATTATTTTGTGCATTCAACACTGATAAAGATACGCCTTCAGCTGCCGCTTTACCTTTTAAGAACTGTACATAATCATTAAAGTTATCTAAAGTTCTTGGTTTGCTATAAACAGCATTACTGCTTACTGATGGAATACTTTTTGTTGATGATGTTGTCGTCGTACTGCTTGAACAACCGACTAATAAAAGTGCGGTCGATAATGCAGTCATTTTTAACATTGAGATTAAATTCATTTCTTTTCCTTTTTTAATTATCAAAATATCGCATTATTTGCGTAAAAATTGGTTATAAACAGCTTTCAATAATGAGGTTGGTAGCAAGCGAGAACCTGAACGCAAGGCAAAGGTGAATAGGCCAGAAAATAAGCCTTGAATACCTAAGCGGTGCTTCAATTTAAATAAACGCCATTCTGCTTTCGCTTGGTTTAAACCACGACGACGCCCTACCATACCATTGCCTACGCGGGCATAAACTAAAATATCCGGCAAGTTTGCCACTTTCTGACCTTGTGCTACAAGCTTAATCCACAGATAATAATCTTCCTGTAAATCTTCATATCCACCACAATTAATGACCGCACTTTTTTGATACGCGACTGTCATGTGATTGAACGGACAACGTTTTTGCGTAAATTTAACGATATCTTGTGCTTCAGTCGGTACATGACGATATGCCACAATGTCTTGAATATTTTCGCCAAACTCAGCAATCTGCCCACCAAAAATAATCGTATCCGGATGTTGCTCAATAAATGCCACTTGTTTCGCAAAACGTTCTGGCACACAAATATCATCGGTGTCCATACGGAAAACCCAATCGTGTGAACAATGTTTTAATCCTTCATTGAGCGCTTTGCCTAAGCCTAAGTTCTTTGGCAACTTCACTAAGTTTAAGGGTAATTTGGTTTCGAATTCAGCAACCACAGCTTCCAATTCTGGCGTTACCGCACCGTCAAACACCAATACGATCTCATCTGCTGGATGGGTTTGAGCCACTAAACTTTCAAAACATTCTCTTAAATATTGTGGATTTTCCTTAATGTATAAGGACATTAAAACTGAAAATTTCATACTTCTCTATCTAATAAGTTATCTACATAAACCGTTTCAAATTAATTGCCAATTTAGGTGAAATTAAAACCACAAAGGCAATGACTAGCTGCTTAATACTTTTCGTTAATTTAAAAATCTCAAAATAGTAAAAAGCGGCTTTACGGGATAAATTCATAATATGTGGGTAGGCCAACATATACTGTGCATTGATGGCAAAATTCTTTTCTTGCTCTGCCGTTTTCACATAATTTTCACGGATATAATCAATCGCTTTTTGCGTATTAGTCGTATCCGTTGATACGCTAGAACGCTTAGTATGGAACGTACAATAAGTTAATGGTTCTGCTACTTTGCACGCTTTAAACGTTGGATCTTGCACAAGTTTCAGCAAGAAATCATAGTCTTCCAATGAACGAAGTGCGGTCGATAATCCACCGATTTTTAAAAACAGATCTTTTTTCACCCCAATCATCGGCATACCACCGATTTTATTCGCCAGTAAAATTCGCTCTACGCTAATCTCTTGTGGCTCAATCGGGTTGGTCACATAGCTAAAACCTTCATTCACCATTTCACATTTGGCTGGATGATACACAAAGTTAACATCGGGATGCTCGGCAATCACATCGGCTAATTTCTGACATTTATCATTTGCAAAACGATCATCGTCATCAAGAAATAACAACCATTCATTATCCGCATTTCGTGCCCCAATATTACGGCTTTCTGCCGCCCCTTGATTGGTTTCGTTACGAATCACTTTAACTGCAAATGGATACGATTGTGTCACTTCAACGGGTTCTTTCGAGCAATCATCCACAATCACCACATCAAAATTATAGGTGGTTTGCTTAGTTAAACTTTCCAATAACGCAGGAATTTCTTCTTTCCGATTATAAGAAGGCACGATGATACTAAACATCTTTCGGCTCCTTTTGTTTAAATAAAATAAGCTGTTTACCGTGAGTACCAAAAAGCGATAAGAACATCAACATCACGAACATAATACCAGGGAAAGCAAAGGTGTCCGCTTTGATGTTACAGAAAGCTAAAATCACGAAAGCAGAAAGAATAAATTTCCAACTGCCATCAAACCAATTTAAGGCGACTTTGCGTACAAAATAGAATGTCACGGCAAAACACACTAAAGCATAAGACATGCCACCATAAAGAATTTGGCGTAAGAAACCAGAATCCGTATGCCCATAGTAACGGCCAACTTCTAACTCACCGGTCATATACATACCATCGCCATAAATAAACTGTTTAAGTGTTGGCATGAAGAGATGGTTTTTCATCAACGTATCGGTTGACGAACTGACAAATCCTGCTCCGTGTAATAAATTGATCACCGGTTCTAAAGCATGTGCCACATAAGGGTTTTCAGGTAAGAAATACGCCAATAATAAGACTAAAACGGCGAATGCAATGAGTGATGGCACATAACGCCATTTGAAATACACTAAAATGCTCACAACCGATAACAGAAGGAATGTGCGTCCTGAAATTAATCCGATACATAGCATAAAAAACACTAAAATACTTGGAAGTGTATTATGTTTAGCGTTGTAAGCCAGTAAGAAATGCAACAGCATTAAATAGAATAAACTCAGTTGGAAAAAGGCCGTTGCGGTGATGTTATATAATCGATATTCCTGCTCTGAGCCATAAAAACGTGCAGGTAACACCGCATTGGTCGAAAGCAAGAAATCAATCATAAATGATGCACCGAGTAAGCCAATCACGCCTACTGCAAACTGCACTACTACACCGAGTTGTAAATCACGCACCACCTTCAGTTGATCATTTACATTGGCATAGAAGGCATTATAAAGTCCCACGCCGAAGATAAATAAAATCAGCTCTTTCACATACATGGTGATGACAGAAAAATCTCGCGTACCATTGACTAAAAGTGGAATCACGCTAAATGCAATCAGCCCAATGATAACGACTAAACTATCCACTGGCACGGTAATACCTTGTGGTTTCTGCTTTTTAAAATACTGATAAGCCAATACAACCAATGCCGCTAAACCTGCGACGAATGACATTCGTACAACATGAAACAGCCAAGGATCGTAAAGATAAAAAAGATTAAAAAGTGCGGTCATTTTTACGTTATTTTCCTAAATTCTTTTTCACTGCTAAGATTTTTTTGAGTGGATATTTAATTAATTTCTTCACTAAATTATTAGATTTTGAACCGCGAATCGCTTCCAAATTACTCACTAATTGTGGATTTTCAATCGCCACAAGCGGTCGAACCACATTGTTATTAATCTGGAATTGGGTTTCAAATAGCAAGAAATCATCAGCAAGCCAAAACGGTTTTTCTTGTTCAAGTTGCTTTAAAAATGCACGTGCCGCTGATTTTTTGATTAAGTATGCCACCGTACCTGCGAAATAACTTTTATACGGGTAAGCCACGGTGACATCACCAATAGTTTGGCGCAAGAATGAAAAAGTGGTTGGATAATTAATTTCTAATTCCACATCATCAAATTCCGCAATTTTTGACTGCCCGATTAATACAATATCTGCATCACATTTTTCGGTTAAAAGTGCGATCGTTTTTGGTGATAAATTAGCATTAAATAACGCATCATCTTCACAGATCAATGCATAGTCATTTTCCGTCACATTTTGATCTTCTACGATCTGACGATAAACCGCTAAATGACTTAATGTACAACCTATTTCACCTTTTGTGACGTTGCGCCCATAATGCTGTTCAAACTCCGCTGAATTGAATACTTCTGCCAATTCATCCCACTCTTTTTGCATGGTATTAATCGCTGAAAATACAACGAAATCTGCTGTATCTGGTTGAGCAAAAAACAGCTCACGACGCTGAACATCTTTATCTAGTGAAATCAAAT
>CAUUXN010000104.1:0-5592 GCA_963548985.1 uncultured Haemophilus sp.
TTGGTGCGAAAAACTTAGATTGGTTACACGAGCAAATTAAAAAAGGCCAACTCGTAATTTATATCCTAATCGGTATTTTAGCCCTATTCCTATTTTGGAAATGGAAAAAATCGAAGAAACAAGCTAAATAATTTCCTATAAAGTGCGGTTAAAATTTTATAAATTTTCGTCAATAAAAAAACGCTTAATAATTTATTAAGCGTTTTTTGTTTTTTTTAACCTACTCTCACATCTTTATTTTCTAAATAAGCAGAAAAAAGATGTCCCTTGAAACTTACATTTCAAGGGACAGAGCTTTGCGAGAAATCTTTTCTCTTATTGTAACAACGTTTTTCATTTCGCAGTGCCATTACAACGAGGTGAATTCTATCTATTTATTTTTTTATCGTCAATATATTTTTTATACAAAAATCTGTTAAAATTTAAACAAAAAAACTAATAAAAAGGAACCAACCTTATGGAAAATAAAAACTTACATTATATCCTTGGTCTCGACCTTGGTATCGCCTCTGTTGGCTGGGCTGTGGTTGAAATTGACAAAAAAGAGAATCCTCTGCGTTTAATTGATGTTGGTGTACGTACTTTCGAACGAGCAGAAACGCAAAAAGGTGAGAGCTTAGCTCTTTCTCGCCGTTCAGCCCGCTCTGCTCGTCGATTAACTCAGCGTCGCGTTGCTCGTCTGAAAAAAGCAAAACGACTTCTAAAATCAGAAAATATCCTATTATCCACTGATGAACGTCTTCCTCATCAAGTTTGGCAGCTACGTGTCGAAGGTCTAGATCGTAAACTAGAACGCCAAGAATGGGCTGCAGTATTATTACATTTAATTAAGCACCGTGGTTATTTATCTCAGCGTAAAAATGAAAGTAAAAGCGAAAATAAAGAGCTAGGCGCGTTATTAAGCGGTGTAGCCAGTAACCATGAATTACTGCAACAAGCTACATATCGCACGCCTGCGGAACTTGCTGTAAAAAAATTTGAGGTCGAAGAAGGTCATATCCGTAACCAGCAAGGTGCCTATACTCATACGTTTAGCCGACTAGACTTGCTCGCTGAAATGGAACTTCTCTTCTCTCGTCAACAACACTTTGGTAATCCATTCGCTTCAGAAAAATTATTAGAAAATTTAACCGCACTTTTAATGTGGCAAAAGCGTGCCTTATCTGGTGAAGACATTTTAAAAATGCTCGGTAAATGTACTTTTGAAGATGAATATAAGGCGGCTAAAAATACCTATACTGCAGAACGCTTTGTTTGGATAACAAAATTAAATAATTTGCGTATTCAAGAAAATGGCTTAGAGCGTGCTTTAAGTGATAATGAACGTTTAATGTTAATCGAGCAACCTTATGAAAAAGCCAAATTAACTTATGCACAAGTGCGTTCAATATTAAATTTATCTGATGATGCAATATTTAAAGGTGTCCGTTATTCCGGTGAAGATAAAAAAGCCATTGAAACCAAAACAACGCTGATGGAAATGAAAGCCTATCACCAAATTCGTAAGGTATTGGAAGGTAATAACCTAAAAGCTGAATGGGTAGCATTAAAGGCAAATCCAACATTATTAGATGAAATTGGTACGGCATTTTCATTATATAAAACTGATGAAGATATCAGCGCTTACTTAGCAGGAAAACTCTCTCAACCTGTATTAAATGCCTTATTGGAAAATCTTAGTTTTGATAAATTTATCCAATTATCTCTTAAAGCTTTATATAAACTTCTACCATTAATGCAACAAGGACTACGCTATGACGAGGCTTGCCGTGAAATTTATGGCGATCATTATGGTAAAAAAACAGAAGAAACCCATCACTTCTTACCACAGATTCCAGCTGATGAAATCCGTAATCCTGTGGTTTTAAGAACACTCACGCAGGCTCGTAAAGTGATTAATGGTGTAGTGAGATTATATGGTTCACCTGCTCGTATTCATATTGAAACAGGACGAGAAGTTGGCAAATCTTACAAAGATCGCCATGAACTAAAAAAACGTCAGGAAGAAAATCGTAAACAGCGTGAAAAAACAATTAGTGAAATAAAAACACTATTCCCTAATTTTTCTGGTGAACCTAAGGGCAAAGACATTTTGAAAATGCGCTTATACTATCAGCAAAATGCAAAATGTTTATATTCCGGTAAACCTTTAGAATTACACCGTTTGTTCGAACAAAAGTATGTAGAAGTAGATCACGCTTTACCTCTTTCCCGTACTTGGGATGATAGCTTTAATAATAAAGTGCTAGTGCTGGCTAATGAAAACCAAAACAAAGGCAATTTAACACCTTTTGAATGGCTTGATGGTAAAAATAACAGCGAACGTTGGAGAACATTCAAAGCATTAGTTGAAACGAGCGCATTCCCTTATGCGAAAAAACAACACATCCTAAGCCAAAAGCTTGATGAGAAAGGATTTATTGAGCGTAACTTAAACGATACTCGCTATGTTGCTCGTTTCTTGTGTAACTTTATTGCAGATAATATGCACTTAACTGGCGAAGGAAAACGTAAAGTATTTGCTTCCAATGGACAAATTACAGCTTTACTTCGTCGTCGTTGGGGACTAGCAAAATCGCGCGAAGATAATGACCGACATCATGCTTTAGATGCGGTTTTGGTTGCTTGCTCAACCGTCGCCATGCAGCAAAAAATCACACGTTTTATTCGTTTTGAAGCAGGCGATGTATTCACTGGTGAACGAATAGATCGTGAAACGGGTGAAATTATTCCATTACACTTCCCTACACCATGGCAATTTTTCAAGCAAGAAGTTGAAATTCGTATTTTTAGTGATAATCCTAAACTGGAGCTAGAAAATAGATTGCCGGATCGTCCACAAGCCAATCATGAATTTGTCCAACCTCTGTTTGTATCTCGAATGCCAACACGCAAAATGACCGGTCAAGGACACATGGAAACCGTGAAATCAGCGAAACGTCTCAATGAAGGGATAAGCATGATTAAAATGCCACTCACTAAATTAAAATTAAAAGATTTAGAATTGATGGTAAATCGTGAGCGTGAAAAAGATCTTTATGATGCTTTAAAAACTCGTCTAGAGGCATTTAATAATGATCCTGCTAAAGCATTTGCTGAACCTTTTATGAAAAAAGGTGGAGCTATTGTTAAATCAGTACGAGTAGAGCAAGTACAAAAATCTGGCGTATTAGTTCGTCAGGGTAATGGTGTCGCAGATAATGCCTCTATGGTGAGAGTAGATGTCTTCACTAAAGATGGAAAATATTTCCTTGTGCCAATTTATACCTGGCAAGTAGCTAAAGGTATTTTGCCAAACAAAGCTGTTATTCAAGGAAAAGATGAAGAGGATTGGGAGGATATAGATGATGCTACTTTCCAATTTTCATTACACCCAAATGATTTAATTAGCGTTAAAACTAAAAAAGATGAATTTTTGGGGTATTTTAACGGACTAAATCGACATACTGGAGGGATAAATATAAGAACCCATGATTTAGAAAAATCAAAAGGCAAACAAGGTATTTTTGAAGGTATTGGCGTTAAAATAGCCCTTTCCTTTGAAAAATATCAAATAGATGAGCTTGGTAAAAATATTCGTTTATGTAAACCAAGTAAACGCCAACCAGTCCGTTAATCTCAATTTAATCCTCATACGTATTGCTTTTATAAGGATACATTATGACATGGAGAAGTCTTCTTATTAGTAAAGGAGGCAAACTTTCTTTGCATCAACAACAAATGCTGATTCAACAAGAAGGAAATGAATTTACCGTTCCTTTGGAAGATATTGCTATTGTCGTTGTAGAAAGCCGAGAAACAGTGATTACCCTTCCGTTGCTCTCGGCATTTGGTTTATACGGGATTACTTTATTGAGTTGTGATGAACAATTCTTACCTTGTGGTCAATGGCTCCCGTTTAATCAATATTATCGACAATTAAAAACCCTTAAATTACAACTTGAAACGAGTTTGCCACTGAAAAAACAACTTTGGCAACGTATTGTGCAACAAAAAATTCGTAATCAAGCAAAAGTCTTATCACTCTGTCAGCATCAAGAAAAATCAAAACGGTTACTCCAACTCGCTAATTTAGTGAAATCAGGTGATAAAGATAATCTTGAGGCACAAAGTGCGATCATTTATTTTTCCGGATTATTCGGCGCTCATTTCAGACGAAAAGAAGAAGATAATGCGATTAATATACATCTGAACTATGCTTACACCGTTGTGCGTTCAGCTGTAGCGAGAAGTCTTGTACTCTATGGTTGGCTACCTCAATTAGGCTTATTTCATCATAGCGAACTCAATGCCTTTAATTTAGCGGATGATTTTATTGAACCGTTTCGCCCTCTTATTGATTTACTGGTATGGAACTTGCTCGAAAAAGGATTACTCTCCCAAAGTCTCAGTCCTCTATCAAAACAGCGATTAATCAAAATCTTGCATCATCAAATGTGCTTTAACCAGGAAAAAGTGAGTGTTTTGACTGCTATTGATAAAACCATTGCCTCTTTACAAATTGCACTTATTAAAAAAAACGCAGCATTATTGCAGTTACCAGAGATTGATATATTGCAGGAATATCAATATGAGTGAGGGGGTATTTATGCGTATGATCGTTTTATTTGACTTACCGGTTACCACTAAAGCGAAAATGCGGGCAGCAAACCAATTTCGCCAATTTTTACTTAAAGATGGTTATCAAATGTTGCAACTTTCTATTTACACGCGAATTATTAAAGGGCGAGATGCGTTAGAAAAACATCATAAAAGACTCGTCGCACACTTACCTGAAGAAGGATCTATTCGATGTTTATCTATTACAGAAAAACAATTTGCAAGTATGGAAATTTTAGTAGGAGAGAAAAAACCACAAGAAAAAAAGGTCAATTCAAATCAATTATTGCTTTTTTAGCCGTTTTTTAGACAAAACAAAAGCCCCTAAACCTTACGGCATGGGGCTTTTTGCTGTCCCTATTATAGCACTGCGAAATGAAAAAGGGAGCTACAACAACCTTATTTCAAGATATTTACTCTTGGGCATTATAGCACTGCGAAATGAAAAAGGGAGCTACAACCCTTTATCGCCATAACCTAAAGGCGGGTTTATTATAGCACTGCGAAATGAAAAAGGGAGCTACAACCACTTCATCAGCTAGGCTGTCCGTCGGTCGATTATAGCACTGCGAAATGAAAAAGGGAGCTACAACCGACGCAATAGGCTTTACTGCCGGTTATGGATTATAGCACTGCGAAATGAAAAAGGGAGCTACAACTCCGAACTTTGAGACCAACGACCATTTAAAATTATAGCACTGCGAAATGAAAAAGGGAGCTACAACTCTCGTCGCCAACCATCTTCTATGCCGGCAATTATAGCACTGCGAAATGAAAAAGGGAGCTACAACCAAGCGATCTTGTGGCAAGCCTTGAAAGTAATTATAGCACTGCGAAATGAAAAAGGGAGCTATCCCTTCCTTCGGAAGAATTAAAAGTGCGGTAGAAAACAACATTGTTTTCTACCGCACTTTTTTCATTCCAACTAAGCTTTAGCTGCTAAATATCGTTCCACTGTATCCACAATCGCTTGTGTTTGTGGATCGATTTCGA
>CAUUXN010000105.1:0-5508 GCA_963548985.1 uncultured Haemophilus sp.
CTTGTCCAGTCAAATAATGCACGCTCGCTTTCTGCGGTTTTCATTTCAACTTCTTGTAAGCCTTTGTATTTTGCCAAGGCTTTTTCTAACTGCTCACCTTGTAAACCTCTACGCACCGCTACATCACGGAAGAAAGGCGTGTCATAGCGTGCATTTTTCTTCGCAAGAATGATCACTAAATGGCTACAATCATCTAATTGATATTGCATACCCCAGCTAAAAGGTTTGAGTTTATCGCGTAATGCTTTATTTTGAATCACTAAGAACTTCCATGGCTCAGAGCCGACAGAGCTTGGTGATAAACGAGCAAATTCTAAAATTGCCGCGAAATCTTCTTGGCTAATTTTTTTATTCGGATCGTAATAACGTGTGGAACAGCGATTTTCGAATACTTGAAGCATTTGTTCGCGTGTAATTTGACTCATGTTTTCTTCCTCTTAACATTATCTAATTTGTGATCTTTTGACCGCACTTTAGCGCTCTTTCCAATATCCAATCCACTCTTTGAGTAATTGCATATTTTTCGTGATCGCGCCACCTTGTGGAATAAAATGCATCATATTGAGTCCATAACTGTCAGGCGTAATGCCTTCACCTACACTTGCAGGTAACACATCAAAACCTTGTTGTTGGAATAATAATTTTGCACGTTGCATATGCCATTCATTGGTGACTAAAATAATTTTGTGAATACCTTCTTTTTCCAACATTTGTTTGGTGAAAAGCGCATTTTCTTTGGTAGTCAGTGCTTTAGGTTCAATCCATTTAGTTGGCACATTAAAGAAGTTTTGGAGTTCTTCCGCAGCGATTTTGGCTTCAATGGCGCCAGTTGGACTCGCCCCTGTAATTAATAATGGCAAGTGCGTTTCTTTTTGCAAGAATGCGGCATAGCGTAAGCGTTCAAGCTGAATACCTGTTGAAGCTAATGGTGCATAAAGTTCTTTGCTATCACGTAAACCACCACCCAGTAAAACGATCGCTTGCGCTTGTTGATAATCTTGCAGTGTTAAATGATCTTCAGTAATGAGACTGTCTTTAAGTACTTGAGCAGTGTAAGGAATGCTTAAAAGATAGAGTAGAGAGAAACCAAGTGCGGTCGAAATTCGGCTTAATTTTTTGAAATTGAATTTAGCTAGAATAAGTGAAAGCCCCCATAAAATTAAAATATTAAATGGGGGAAGAATCATGGCCGTGATGAGCTTTTTTAATTCAAACATGATTTATCCAATTCAACGAAGTTTAAGTTTTGAGTCCATAGTTTTGCATAGCTACTATTTTTTCCATAGGAGTTATCACAAACAACATTTGGTATTTCTAACAAGCAGGAAAAAATATGACCGTGTAAACGAGTAGTAATCACTTTATCATTATCTAAGAATACTTGCGCAACACGTTTTACAATGCGTTGAGTATAGGCATACCAGAATTGATGGCAAAGATCTTTCAGCCAACCTAAGCCAAATTTGTTCGCCATTTTACTCATTCGCCAGCTTAATGCTAAAACCACATCATCTTCTGTTGAAAGAATGTCTTCCCAGTCTTTTACATTACTGTTAGCGGGCAGTTGCGCTAAGATATTTTTTTCGACATCACTTGCTTCAATGTCTTTACGCAAGAAATAAAGTTGTTCACCCGTTGTGCCTTGCTTGGTTTCCATCGTGCCATAAAGCTGATGCGCCATATCGGGTGATAAATAAACATGATCAGAAAATTGTGCAAATAGATTCGCTGTTCTTTCGTCACGAGCCAGTAAATGGCAATCACCGTGGTTACGGAAAAGTGCGGCTGATTTTTGTAGATTTTCTTCGTGCTTAAAATAAGCGGTTTGTGGTAACACAATAATGCGATTATTCGGGAAATGCGTCACCATTTCTTCACGGATTTTTTGATGTTGCGGATAAAGATCGCCAAAGTTGCCGCCACCATGTAAAAGGATGGTGGTGTTTGGTGTGATTTTTGCTTTGACTTCTTCAAGTTCTAAATCGTATTCACAGCGTTTTAAAGTCACGTTAATGTGGTGATCTTTAAAAAATTGCTCAGTTCCGTGATAAATCAGTAAATCGCCTACGTTCAAATGAAGCGGGTAGTCGAAATAAAATACGTCGTTTTTATCTTTGATTAGTTCAACAATAGGATTCAGTTTGTTTTTTAAATCAATAAGGAGTTGATTCATTTTTTTACTCTTTTCTTTAAATAGCTAAACAAGAAATTTTTTTCTGCTGTGTTTAATCCAAAGATTAAAATGACACAGATTAATACCATTTCTAAGATGATGGATTGTCCAATAAATTCCAATAAAGAATAACTTCGGGTGGTATCTGATATATAGATGATACCTAATAGCAAGCCAAACACCACGCCGACATTCACTAAATATGAGACAAATGCTTTGTGGTTAAATTTAATTTTTTTATTAATAAAATATAATCGATAGATTTGTGAGATGACCATCGTACTAAATTTACCCACAAAGGCAAATACTGGATTATAACCTAGTGTGAACAAATAATAAGCCAATGGCACCGTGCAAAGGTCGATTAATGCCACGATGATATTGTATTGTTTTACGGTAGATGTGCCAATGGCTAATGCACTCATCCAAAATGCGCCAGCCATTGCACTGATCAATAAGCAAGCGATAATAGCTTGTACAAGTTGTTCAGTATATTGTGGAAGATGATCGCCTAACCAAAATGTCAGTAAAGTATGGGTGAAATACAATACAGGTGCCGAGAGAATCGCCATTAAATAAAGTGAATATTTTGAAATACCAAGAATTAATTGGCGATTGCGATCGTAATCTTTTGCCGCATAAGACTGAACCAACTGCGGATTAGCGGCCATTTGGAAATTATTCACAAAGCTATAAACGGCACCTTCTACTTGTGTTGCAATAGCGACAGCCGCATTGACTGCGACACCAAAGAATAAGTTAGACACCATATTCAAGCCTTGTGTTGAACCCACATAAGCGACTTGTCCCATAAGCATCCAACCGGAAAAACTCACCATTTCTTTGGTTTTGCTTAAATCTTTATATAAACGGAAACGTGCGGCTTCTTTAAAATAAAATTTAGTGAATAACACATAAAGAGAGAGCACGATTAAGCTGACTGCAAGCAATAAGCAGCCATAAGTAATCAACTTATCGTAATGCGTGATATGACTTAAGATAAAGACAGAAGTCAGTTTTAAGATGGTTTCACCTAATCCCAACCAAGCATAGAATCCCATTTTTTCGTGCGCAACAATCATGGCATTGAATGGCACCTTGATGATTTCAACCAGAGCAATAATTAATGCTAATTGGTAAACGATATTGGCGGCTTGCAAGCGTTCAGCGGGGATCACCAATTTGTGATTTAAAAACCATAAACCGACGGTTTCAGCTAACACTAATACGATAAAAATAATGAGTAGGTGATTTAAGATACTAATATTAAAGACTTTATTGACACGTTGAATGTCATTGGAGGCTTTTTCTACGTTAATGAAACGCTGTGTGGTGGCGGTCATTGTGCCATTGAAAAAAGAAAACAAGACTACCACACCCATCACAATGTTGTAGATACCAAAATCTTCTACACCCAATACCTGCAATACCACACGAGAGATATACAGCATCGCTCCCATATTGAAGAGCATTCGGATGTAAAGAAATAGCGTATTTTTAGCAATGGTTTTATTTGACATTGTGAAAATGAAATTAGAAAAATTGGGGGAATTATAGGGGGGATTGGGATGTGTAGCAAGCCTTGAGAGACGTCTTATAAGTTCAATTGTATTTAGTAAAAAAAGAAAAGGCTAAATATAAATTTAGCCTTTTGTTATTTAGACGATGCAGACAGCCAAATCCAATTGCTTGTTATGGAACTGATGCAATGTGCCGCGATGGCCCACACTCAGAATGATCATATTGGGTAACCGTTCTTTAATCGTTTTATAAAGAAGGTACTCGGTTGGCTCATCAAGTGCTGATGTGGTTTCATCTAAAAAGACCACTTCAGGCTTCGTCAGTAAAATCCGAATGAACGCCACTCGCTGTAATTCACCCGGTGACAAAATCGCCTGCCAATCGTTATCTACATCAAGACTATGGAGATATTTATCCAAACAACAATCTGCCAATGTTTTTTCTAATTCAGGATGATAAGGATCAATATCTGGATAGCAAATCGCTTCACGTAACGTACCTTGTGGCATATAAGGACGCTGCGGTAAGAATAAACTGGTCACACAAGGATGTTCTACCAGACCCACTGTCTCAAAAGGATAAATTCCCGCCATTGCTTTTAATAGCGATGTTTTCCCTGTGCCAGATGGACCTTGAATTAATAAAGCATCACCATTTTTTAGTTCAATATTTAAGTTATTAAGCAACAATCTGCCTTGCTCGTCTTTAATACCAAAGTTTGACAATGCAACACGGTTAGAACATTTCATGGGTTGATGAACCTCTGAATGATCTAATTCATCCAACTTAGTCATAAAACCATAAAGACGATTTAAGCGCGCTTGATAGAGCGTAAATTCTTCATAGAACAAACGGAAGAAGGAAAGTGCGGTCATTAATCGGTTAAATGCTTGCACAGTTTGGTGCATATCGCCCAGTTTGATTTGTCCGGTGAAAAAACGAGGCGCTTGCAGCATTAACGGTAAGAGTTTTGCAACGCGTGTGACACTTCCATTAAATCCGTCTAACCCCAGCATTCTCAACACAATTGCCCAACGGTTATGAATAATTTCGGCAAATTTGTTTTTCAGTAAATGCTGTTCTTGCTGTTCACCTTGATAGAACGCGATACTTTCCGCATTGTCTCGCACTCGAATTAAAGAATAACGGTAGTCACCATTGAGTTTTTCTTTATTGAAGTTCAGCTTGATTAAAGGGTGACCAATCCATACAGACATTAATGTTGCCAGGATAATAAAGGCATAAATAAAGAAAACGACGCCTTTTTCGATATTCAAACCGAAAAGACTTAATATTCCAGAAAGTGACCAAAGAATAATGGTGAATTCTATGGTAGTCAAAATAGAATTAATCATACCGCGCACAATTTTGACGGTGCTACTGATAAATTCACGTGCATCTTGTTCAATACGTTGATCAATATTATCGGGCAGATCTTTTTCGTATTTGAGGCGATAGTATTTTTTATTTTCTAACCATCGTTTAACAAGGACTTTATTCAAGCTTTCCAACCAACGGATTTCAAATACTTGTTGCAAGAAATAATCGGCGATGGAGTGGATAACTTGTACCAATACTAAGAGGGCATTCAGTTTTGCAAAGAACCAAAACTTATCCGCATCTAATTCCTGCATTGAGCTATAAAGCCCATTGTAGAAAAAAGAGTTGAGTACGCTAAAGCGTACTTCTAACAAAATCATGGTAAACAACACCAGTAGCATAACGATGATTTTGATGCCGTTACGGCGATTAATCGAAGGGGATGCAATATGCCAAAACTTCTGACCGAATGTGGTTTGTTTGAGTGCTAGTGT
>CAUUXN010000106.1:0-5493 GCA_963548985.1 uncultured Haemophilus sp.
GCTTTCTCGATAACCATTTCAGCCACTTGAACGTGACGAGCAGCTGGTTCATCAAAGGTAGAGGCAATCACTTCACCTTTTACCGAACGTTGCATTTCCGTTACTTCTTCTGGACGCTCATCGATTAAAAGCACAATAAGTTCACATTCAGGGTAGTTGTGCGTGATGCTTTGTGCAATATTTTGTAGCAACATGGTTTTACCGGCTTTTGGTGGTGCTACGATAAGACCACGCTGACCTTTACCAATCGGAGAGGCTAAATCCAAAATACGCGCGGTTAAGTCTTCGGTTGAACCATTACCACGTTCCATTCTTAAACGAGAATTTGCGTGTAATGGGGTTAAGTTTTCGAAAAGAATTTTGCTACGAGAGACTTCTGGTTTGTCATCGTTGACTTGGTCGACTTTTAAAAGTGCAAAATAGCGTTCGCCTTCTTTTGGTGGACGGATTTTACCTTCAATTTTATCACCAGTTTGAAGATTGAAACGACGAATTTGACTTGGAGAGACGTAGATGTCATCAGGACCAGCAAGGTAGGAACTGTCTGCGGAGCGTAAGAAACCGAAACCATCGGGTAAAATCTCCAACACGCCGCCGCCAAAAATATCTTCACCGCTCTTTGCGTGTTGTTTCAAAATAGCAAAAACAATATCTTGTTTACGTAAACGGGCAAGATTTTCCAAACCCATTTGTTCTTCGCCAAGTTTCACAAGATCAGAAACAGGCGTATTTTTAAGTTCTGTAAGATGCATAATTAATAATGTTGGAACGAATAAGAGTTGATAATACTGAAATGTTTGAATGGTGGGCAATGCCCTTAAGAATGCTGCGTAAATTACCACTAAAATGCAGTACTGTCTAGTTTTTGTTAGAAAAAACAGGGTAAAATAGCGGACGATATAGAGATTATTATTGCATATTGATTAATTATGCGTAATAATTGAATAATTAATCAATTTTAGTATTAAGAGAAGGATAACCTATGGCTCTCTGGGGTGGTCGTTTTACACAAGCGGCAGATAAACGTTTTAAAGATTTTAATGATAGCCTGCGTTTTGATTATCGCTTGGCAGAGCAAGATATTGAAGGCTCCATTGGCTGGTCTAAAGCTTTAGTCAATGTCGGTGTATTGAGTGCTGAAGAGCAACAACAGCTAGAAGTTGCCTTAAATGAATTATTAATCGAAGTGCGGTCAAATCCACAAGCGATTTTGCAGGATGATGCAGAAGATATTCATAGCTGGGTGGAAAGTAAGCTTATCGATAAAGTGGGTAATTTAGGTAAAAAATTACACACGGGTCGTAGCCGTAATGACCAAGTTGCACTCGATATTAAGATGTGGTGCAAACAGCGTGTAATCGAGTTACAAGAGTCTGTTCGTAATCTTCAACGCCATTTGGTACAAACTGCTGAAAATACGCAAGATGCGGTGATGCCGGGTTATACCCATTTACAACGTGCACAACCAATCACTTTTGCCCATTGGTGTATGGCTTATGTAGAAATGTTTGAGCGTGATTATTCACGTCTCGCTGATGCTTATAAACGCATGAATAGCTGCCCATTAGGTAGTGGTGCACTTGCGGGGACAGCCTATGCAGTCGATCGTGAACAATTAGCCTCAGATTTAGGTTTTGCTTTTGCGACGCGTAATAGTTTGGATAGCGTCTCTGATCGTGACCATATTGTGGAATTACTCTCAACAGCTTCTTTAAGTATGGTGCACCTTTCTCGCTTTGCTGAAGATATGATTATTTTCAACAGTGGTGAAGCGAATTTTGTGGAATTGTCAGATCGTGTGACTTCAGGTTCGTCTTTAATGCCGCAAAAGAAAAATCCTGATGCTTGTGAATTGATTCGTGGTAAAGCTGGCCGTGTCATGGGGGCATTAACCGGTATGTTGATGACTGTAAAAGGTTTACCGTTAGCGTATAACAAAGATATGCAAGAAGACAAAGAAGGGATCTTTGATGCATTAGATACCTGGCAAGATTGCGTAGATATGGCGACTTTTGTATTAGATGAATTAAAAGTGAATACCGATCGTACTCGTGAAGCTGCTTTAAAAGGCTACTCAAATGCAACAGAGCTAGCAGATTATCTTGTAGCAAAAGGTGTACCATTCCGTGATTCTCACCATATTGTCGGTGAAACCGTGGTTTATGCCATTGAAAAAGGCAAAGCCTTGGAAGACTTAACCATTCCTGAATTCCGTCAATTCAGTGATGTGGTAGGGGATGATGTATATGACATTCTTTCACTACAATCTTGTTTAGATAAACGTTGTGCGAAAGGTGGGGTTTCACCACTTCGTGTAGCAGAAGCGATTGCAGAAGCAAAAGCGAGATTAGCTTAATTAACGCAAATAAAAAGAGCGGTCAAAAAATGTTGTGTTTTTTGACCGCTCTTTAGTTTTATTGTGGAAGTGGATCCATTAATTCAAGGATTTTATCGGTAGGCTCTTTTATATCGAAACTCGATCCCATTAATAATGAAAAAGTCTCGTCATTTCGTTTGCAAGCAGCATGAGAAATTAGCTTACCTTTCTTATTACGCAAATCGATAGTAACTTGACTGATGCTCGTCTTATCTACTGCTCTTTCTTTTATTATCGTCCACAACTGATTATTTTCTGTTGATGGAAGAAAAAGAGTCGCTTCTGTGGCATAAGCTTGTAAGTAAGCATTATCTATCGTTTGATCAGCCACATTCACATCGTTTTTCATGTAAGTGAATGTTTTAAGATTATTTAGCGCGACCCAAAGTTTTTCCCCTTTGGTGCTTTCACATTTTACAACATCAATGACGCTATCACCGAGATTCATGGCATTCTCATTTGCGAACGAACATAGTGGAACGGCAGCCCAAAATACCCAAAGATATTTTTTCATTAAATTAATCTCTAAAGTTATTAAATTGGAATGGTTGACCTAATTCAGCGCCTTTCACTAATTGAATAACAGCTTGTAAATCATCACGGGATTTGCCGGTTACGCGTACTTGTTCACCTTGAATTTGAGTTTGAACTTTGATTTTTGAATCTTTCACTAATTTAGTGATTTTTTTCGCCATCTCTGGTTCAATCCCTTGTTTTAATTTGATTTCTTTGGTGTAAAGTTTACCGTGATGTTCACTTTCTGTTGGAATATCCAATGAGCTATGCTCAATGCCACGTTTTACAAACGCACCAATCAAGATTTCAATTAATTGTTCTAATTGGAAATCAGATTCTGTGGTCACTTTCACTGTTTCGCTTTTTTCATTTAATTCAATGACGGCTTCCACACCACGGAAATCATAACGTGTACTTAATACGCGGTTTGCATTTTCAACCGCATTACGCACTTCGTGCATAGTAATTTCAGATACGATATCAAAAGATGGCATAAGTTTTCTCCCAAAATGAATTAAATTCGATCATTTGCACTTAAAAGACATAAAAGTGCGGTTAAGTCAGCAAAGTTTACCACAATTTGTGCTTGTTGTTGCACCTTCGGTTTGGCATGGAATGCTACGCCTAATCCGGCGACCTTCATCATCGCTAAATCATTAGCGCCATCACCAATAGCAAGGGTATTTTTGCGTGGAATGTTGTATTCTTCAGCGAGTTTTTGCAAGGTATTCGCTTTGTATTGTGCATCGACCACGCTACCTTTTACATTGCCAGTCAGCGTGCCATCAATAATTTCAAATTGATTAGACGCCGCAAAATCGAGGTTTAATAAACTTTTTAAGTAATCGGCGAAATAGGTAAAACCACCAGAAGCAATGGCAGTTTTCCAACCATGTTGTTGTAATGTCTTAATGGTTTCAATTAAGCCCGGCATTAACGGTAATTTTTCACGTACTTGTTGCAAAATCGTTTCTGGTGCGCCTTTAAGTGTTCTCACACGTCGACGCAAACTTTGTTCAAAATCGAGCTCGCCACGCATGGCACTTTCAGTAATGGCAGAAACTAATTCACCTGTGCCAGCCAGTTTAGCGATTTCATCAATGCATTCAATTTGAATTACCGTAGAATCCATATCCATCACCAATAAACCTTTTTCTGATAATTTTGCATCAAAATCCAGTTTAGCGATGTCTAATTGCAGGTCGTGGGCATGGGCAATAAAATCGGCTAGCCATTTGCCTTTTAAAAGGACAACGGTATTTTTTTCTACGTTCCATGCATCAAAACACAGGAAAGATTGACCGCACTTTTGTTGGAATTCGAGTAATTTGGCTAAATTCAGCGTTGTGCCGTATAAAATAAACGCATGAGTTTCATCGGGATGAGGCAAATCAGACGAAAGTGCGGTAGGAAATTGGGGATATTTTTGGGTAATGCTTGCAAGGTTTTGAATTTGCATAGAAAATCCTGTAAATTGTGAATACTCATCTATTCTAGCCGATCTTGGCGAAAAAATGGAAAAACAACGTGCAATTAATTAAAGAAAAACTTCAAAAATCACTGATGTTTGGGCTCATCGTGCTGCTTTGTATCGGTGCCATGACGGTGATTTTGTTTGGTGTGAAACAATTTAAGATTGGTTCACAGCTTTCAAGTGTGAATCAAGTAGCGAATTTATCGCATACTTTGGTTCGTCAGCAAGCCAATTTATTTTCAGTTTTATTAACCAATAATGCGAAATCCGATCAGCTCGTCGAAAATTTAGATAATTTAGTCAAAGAAAACTTTGTGCTCGATGCGACTATTTATGATTATAACGGTAAAGAATTGGCACAAAGTACCAATACAGGCAACCTTCGTGAGCAACTAGGCCTAGAACATAAAAATGAAGGTGAGTTTTCAACACAACAAATTGTTGAGCCTATTTATTCTGCTTCTAATAACGCGGTTCGTGGCTTTTTGCGCGTGACCTTTGACGCCCAATATGCTCAAACAACACAGAATAAAATCAATCAAGTTTTTCACCGCTTATATGGTGAAATTGTCGTGGTCTTTTTATTAGGCGCTTTATTCGCCAGTTCCATTCATTATTTTTTAAGTCATTATCGTCGAACATATCGAAAACCAGTGGAAACTAAAACGGTGGTCAATTTACAAGGTAAATCGAGTAGCCAACGTTTCCATCAACGTCGTCGAAGAATTTGATCAAGGTAAATAAAATTGCAAATATTGGTTAAGCCAATCAGTAAATAAGGTAGAATACTGGGAATTATTTAGATAGGAGAAAAACATGGCAACTCGTAGACAACTCGCCAACGCAATTCGTGCGCTATCAATGGATGCGGTACAAAAAGCGAAATCAGGCCACCCAGGTGCACCGATGGGAATGGCAGATATCGCTGAAGTATTATGGCGCGATTTCTTAAAACACAACCCAAGCAATCCTAAATGGGCCGATCGCGACCGTTTTGTACTTTCTAATGGCCACGGTTCAATGTTGATCTATAGCTTATTACATTTAACAGGCTATGATCTTTCTATCGAAGATTTAAAACAATTCCGTCAATTACATTCTAAAACCCCTGGACACCCAGAATATG
>CAUUXN010000107.1:0-5145 GCA_963548985.1 uncultured Haemophilus sp.
GTGGATTTCCAATCTGATAAATGTATCGGTTGTGGTTACTGTATCGCAGGTTGTCCGTTCAACATTCCACGTATGAACCCAGAAGACAACCGTGTGTACAAATGTACCCTTTGTGTGGATCGTGTTTCTGTAGGCCAAGAACCGGCTTGCGTGAAAACATGTCCAACCGGTGCAATTCGTTTTGGTTCTAAAGAAGAGATGAAACTCTACGCAGAACAACGTGTTGCTGACTTAAAATCACGTGGTTACGAAAACGCAGGTATCTACGACCCTGAAGGCGTAGGTGGTACACACGTAATGTATGTATTACACCATGCGGATAAACCTGAACTTTATTCTGGTCTTCCAAAAGATCCAAAAGTTGACCTAACCGTCACCCTTTGGAAAGATGTATTGAAACCAGTAGCGGCTGTAGCAATGGGTGGTCTAGCACTTGCTGAAATCGCTCACTACTTAGCTGTGGGTCCAAACGTTGAAGAAGACGTAGAAGATCATCACCATGAATTTGAAGAAGAAGATAAAAAAGGGGGCAAAGATGAGTAAGATTGAGATTAGCAATGATACTCGAATCATTCGTCATAGAACGCCTGCTCGTTTTAGCCACTGGTTGCTCGTAATCTGCTTCTTTATGACGATGTTTACTGGTGTGGCATTCTTCTTCCCAGATTTTGCGTGGTTAACTGAAATTTTAGGTACTCCGCAACTGGCTCGAGCAATTCACCCGTTCACCGGTATCATTATGTTCGTTGCCTTTATTTTCCTCGGCTATCTTTACTGGGATCACAACATTCCAGAGAAAAACGATATTCGTTGGTTAAAAGGCATCGTTGAAGTATTAAAAGGGAATGAGCACGCTGTTGCAGATAACGGCAAGTATAACCTTGGTCAAAAAATGTTATTCTGGACATTGAACTTGGCGATGGTCACTTTACTTGTAACCGGTATCATTATGTGGCGTCAGTATTTCTCGCACTACTTCTCTATTCCGGTATTACGTTTTGCGATTTTCCTTCACTCTTTAAGTGCATTCATGTTGTTCACCGGTATTTTGGTACACATGTACATGGCATTCTGGATTAAAGGATCTATTCGCGGTATTGTGGAAGGTTGGGTAACTGTTCGTTGGGCGAAAAAACACCACCCGAAATGGTATCGAGATGAAGTACTTCCTAAGCTAGAAGAAGACCTCGAAAATGAAGCTGAAGGTAAAAAAGTAAAAACCAAAGCATTGTTCAAAGGTATCAATGGCTAAAATCAAAAAGTGCGGTTAAAATTGACCGCACTTTTTCTTATCAATACTTAAGAGACTATTATGAGTATCAAAATCTTATCTGCAGACGAAATCAAACAAAAAAAGAATTCATACGATATTCCACCTGTTTTGTTTGCTAACCCTAAAAATCTTTATCAACGTCGTGCAAAACGCTTAAGAGAATTAGCGAAAGATCATCCATTGGCTGATTATTTACTCTTTGCTGCAGATGTTGTGGAAAGCCAATTAAGCGTATTTGAAAAAAATCCATTAGAAAAACAGCATTTCGATAATTTAAATGAACTTGAACCGTTAAATACTAAAACATTTAAACGCTCAAGCATTTGGATTGAATATCTCAAAGAAATTTTACATAGCATTAAACCAAAAGCGAATGAGCAGGTTACTGCTACTATTGAAAATCTTGAAAAAGCTTCTGATAAAGAGCTTGAAGAGATGGCGACGCATCTTTTAAGCCAAGAATTTAATTTAGTGAGTACTGATAAAGCTGTCTTTATCTGGGCAGCACTTTCTCTTTATTGGTTACAATTGGCTCAACAAATTCCTCATAACAGCCGCCAAGAAGGCACAGATAACCTGCATTACTGCCCTGTTTGTGGTTCTGCTCCTGTTGCAAGTGTGGTGCATATCGGCACATCACAAGGCTTACGCTATTTACACTGTAGCCTTTGTGAAAGCGAATGGAATTTAGTGCGCGCACAATGCACAAACTGCAATGAGCACAAAAATCTTGAAATGTGGTCATTAAATGAAGAGCTTGCACTCATTCGTGCTGAAACCTGTGGTGATTGCCAAAGCTACTTAAAAATCATGTTCCAAGAAAAAGATCCTAATGTTGAAGCAGTGGCTGATGATTTGGCATCGATTTTCTTAGATATTGAAATGGAAGAAAAAGACTTCGCTCGCAGTGGATTAAATCCATTTGTCTTCCCGGCAGAAGAAGTGTAATTTTTACTTTTTAGATAAACAAAGTGCGGTCAGAATTGACCGCACTTTTGCATTCTAGAGATAACATGCCATCACAACAGCATTTTCTCGTCCACCATCCGGTTTCGGATAATAATTCTTACGAATATCAACCTCATTAAATCCCAGCTTTTCATAAAGGAATCGAGCAGGATTTGATTCACGCACTTCAAGCCAAAGCGTTTGAATACCTTTCTCTTTAAGCTTATCCATTAAACCTTGTAATAAAAAAGAACCATAGCCCTTTCCTTGTTGAGCGGGGTCAATCGCAATATTAAATAATGTCGCTTCATCTAATACCGTTTGGCAAATAGCAAAACCCAGCACTTGCTCCTTTTCCATTAATTTCAAATTGAGATAACGCTCGCCGACATTATTTTTCAATGTTCCCAATGACCAAGGCACAAGGTGTGCTGCTTGTTCAATTTCATATAGGCGATCCATATCGCATTCTTCAATAGGAAAAAGATAAGGCATCATGATTAAATTTGTTGGATTTGTTGCCAAAGCTCACGCTTAGCTTGGCTATCTTGCTGGAATTGTTGCCAATCAACAGAGCGATAAACGCGCTCTGCATTTAAGCAATAAGGCAAAGTGCGGTCTATTTCATCTACATTTTCAGCTAATAACCAATACCGCACAGAATGTTGTAATGTGATATGTTGAATTTGATCGAAATTCAGGCAAAGGCAATCTTCTTTTTTGAGCTCTAGCGCAAGTCGAATATCTGCAAAAAGCGGTGAACTTGAGAGATTATCATTGGCCACCACAATAAATTTCACTTGTTCTGAAACACTCACACCTACCGCCCCTTGCAATACTTCTGGGCGATAGAGCTGCCAACGGGCTATTCCCATTTCATTTAAAAGAAGATTGCGTCTATCCATAGATTAACGAGCAATAGTATCTAACGGATAATCTCTTAAACCTTTAACAATCGCTTTTTCTTGCGCATCTGTTGGTTTTTCTTGATATGCTTTTAAGCTACGGAAAGAAAGAATGTTTTTCGCTTGATAAACCACGGCAACAAGACGTTGGAAATCGTTACCATCACAGGCATAATAAACATCTGAAGCATTACCAATCATTTTTAAATCACACACTTTCTTAGTTTCATCAAGGTATTTAGTGGTCAGTGCTGGAATGTGTGAAACATCTTTTAAATAATAGGTTTCACTCATAATGAATTTACGGTTACTACGATCTACACTAGATGCTCCACTTATGAAACGCGGATCTTCTGATTTATCAAAGGCTTTTGTTTGTTTATAGAATTTCTCGCCGTTGAATGTCACTTCTTGATTACCTTTTTTCATGCGCTCAAACTGTGCATCTAAGCTTTGCGCTTGCGCAGCAGGTAATTCAACTTTTGAGCTTGTTGGTAAGGTTGAAGGTTTTTGTTTGCTACCTTGAAGTTGTTCGATTAATTGACAGCCAGACAATAAACTTGCCATGGCGACTGCGGTGATGATTTTTTTCATAAATAATTCCTTAATAAATACGTTTAAATCGTTTTCTTTTGTTAGAATAACACGTAATTTTAACCAATAAACTACAGGATTTAAAGCGTGATTTCTCTCGAAAGCGAAGTTTTACAACGCCATCTTCCCCTTTTTAGCGGTAAATCAATTCTACTTGCCGGCGGCATTAATGATGATTTTCCTCAAACATTGCAAAAACATTGCCAATCCGTGCAGGTTTGGAGCTGGTATTTTGATTATGCCAAAACACAAAGTGTGGTCAATTTTGAAGTTGAATTTCAACCGCAAGCCGATTTGATTATTTATTATTGGACGAAGAATAAACAAGAAGTGAATTTTCAGCTGATGCAACTACTCGCCAAAAGTAAAATTGGTCAAGAAGTGTTGATTATCGGTGAAAATCGTTGCGGTGTCCGTTCAGCTGAAAAACTGCTTGAACCTTATGGTGAAATTGGCAAAATTGACTCAGCTCGTCGTTGCGGCTTATATCATTTTGCCTTACAAAAACAACCGCACTTTGATCTTCAATCTTATTGGAAATGCTACCGAAATGATGTATTAGGCGATCTCCGTATTTTCAGCTTGCCGGGTGTATTCAGTGCCAATGAACTTGATAGCGGAACATCACTTCTACTTTCTACCTTAACATCGCCAATTCAAGGCAAAGTATTAGATGTTGGTTGCGGGGCGGGTGTCATTGGTTCCATGATCAAAAAACATCATCCTAAAGCGGATGTCACAATGACTGATATTCATGCAATGGCAATTCAATCTGCTCGTCAAACGCTTGCTGAAAATCAGCTTGAAGGTCAGGTTGTCGCAAGTGATGTGTTTTCCCATATTGAGGGAAAATTTGATCTGATTATTTCAAACCCGCCTTTCCACGATGGAATCGATACCGCTTATCGTGCGGTGAAAGAACTTATTCAACAAGCAAAATGGCATTTGACGGCAGGTGGTGAACTTCGTATTGTTGCTAATGCATTTCTGCCCTATCCCGATTTATTAGCGCAACATTTCGGTAAGTTTGAAGTCCTTGCTCAAACCACCAAATTTAAAGTGTATTCCGTGAGAAATTAAGGAGAAAACAATGTTTGTAACCAGTTCAGCCATTCAAAATGGTGCTTTTGAAGACAAATATGGCAAACGCGGCACACAATTTAGCCCAAATGGTATGCCGACCTACTCTATTCCATTTGAAATTCACGATGCCCCTCAAGGCACTAAATCCTTTGCAGTTGTCTTAGAAGATAAAGACGCAATTACGGCGAGTGGCTTTGTGTGGACTCATTGGCTTATTGCGGATCTTGAACGTACGGTTATCCAAGAAAATGAAAGCCAAACCGCAACAGATTATGTACAAGGTGCAAATACTTGGGCGAGTAAATTAGGTCAATTTGATATTGAAGAAGCCTCATTCTATGG
>CAUUXN010000108.1:0-4980 GCA_963548985.1 uncultured Haemophilus sp.
GCCCTTCAAACACTTATTGATAATCTGCAAAGCATTAACTGGCAGCTACGTCAGCTTGAGCAAGAAACCAGTGAAAATGAGCAAACTGCACAAATCCATACCGAACAAATTACGGGATTAAAAAATATTCTTTCTGTTATTGGAAGTAATTTCACTTTTGAATCACCCCTTTTCCGCCATGCTGTACGTTTGTCTATCGTGGTATTTTTGTGTTGTGCAATTGTTGAATTTTTCCAATTTAATTTGGGTTACTGGATTTTGCTTACTGCGGTCTTTGTGTGTCAACCAAACTATTCTGCAACCAAAGTGCGGTTACGCCAGCGTATTATTGGCACGATTTTAGGGGTAATTATTGGCTCCTTATTACCTTACCTCAACCCAACATTAGAGATGAAACTTGGCTTAATGGTAGTAACCAGTACGCTCTTTTTCTTCTTCCGCAGTAATAATTACAGTTTCTCCACGTTCTTTATTACCTTGCAAGTATTGATCAGTTTCGATGTAATGGGATTTGACACACAATCAGCGCTCTTCCCTCGTCTCATTGATACTGTATTAGGTTCTGCCATTGCATGGTTTGCCGTTTCTTATTTATGGCCGGATTGGAAATATTTACAGCTCGATAAAGTGAGCCGTCAAGCGATTCAAAGTGATGCACAATATTTCTTACACATTATTAGCCAACTGCAATTTGGTAAAAGCGATAATTTAAAATACCGTATTGCACGTCGTAATGCCCATCAATATGCGGCGGCATTAAGTACGACGCTTTCCAATATGAACAATGAACCGAAGAAATATCAAGCTTATTTGCAAGAAGGTTTTGATTTATTAAAAATGAATTATTCCCTATTGAGCTATATTTCTGCTTTAGGGGCATATCGCAATAAAATGGCGCAATTACAACAAACTACCGAGTTTTTATCAGATTTTTATCCTGTGGCGAAAAAGGTTTTATATGCACTGGAAAATATTGAAAAGCTTCGTCCAGAAGTCTTTGAAAAACTCCAAAATAGTATTGAACAAAGCCTTAAAAAAATTCAGTGGGATGAAACCCAAGCCAAAAACAATTCGGTCTTTGCGTTGCCATACCAGCAACTTAACTTGATTTCTCAGTTGCTACCTCAGCTATATCGCTATTTCCAACATAGCCAGGTAGAACCAATGATCAAATAAAAACAAAGGAAAAACTGACCGCACTAACCCAAATTTTTTATTGTTCTCAAGGCGATAAATAGCGATAATACGCCACTTATGTAAAATAAATTTAGACGCAATGACACATTATATTCTACTCGTTATCAGTACTGCATTAATCAATAACTTCGTTTTGGTCAAATTCTTAGGACTTTGTCCATTTATGGGCGTGTCCAAAAAGATTGAAACGGCAATTGGTATGGGGCTTGCTACGACATTCGTATTAACTGTAGCATCACTGTGTTCTTATTTAGTCGATAATTATATTTTAATGCCGCTAAATGCCACATTTTTGCGCACTTTAGTTTTTATTTTAGTGATTGCCGTCGTAGTTCAATTTACTGAAATGGTAATCAATAAAACAAGCCCATCGCTTTATCGCTTATTAGGGATTTTCTTACCCCTGATTACCACAAATTGTGCAGTACTCGGTGTGGCATTATTAAACGTTAATTTGGCACACAATTTAACCGAATCCGTCATTTATGGTTTTGGCGCCTCTTTAGGTTTTGCGCTAGTTTTAGTTTTATTTGCAGCATTGCGTGAACGCCTTGTTGCCGCAGATGTTCCTACTACGTTTCGTGGCTCGTCTATCGCATTAATTACGGCCGGTTTGATGTCTCTCGCCTTTATGGGCTTCGCCGGATTAGTAAAATGATTTATCTCTTGATGTTTATTACTGTAACAGTGATTTTTCTCGGATTATTTTGGAATAACACTAAAAAATAATGTTTATCTTAATTTCAGTAACCGTTCTCGCTTTAATTTTTGGTGCGATTTTAGGCTTTGCTTCGATTAAATTAAAAGTCAAAGCTGATCCTATCGTTGAAAAAATTGATGCCATCTTACCGCAAAGCCAATGTGGGCAATGCGGCTATCCTGGCTGTAAGCCTTATGCTGAAGCGATTGCTAATGGTGACGTTATCACAAAATGTGTGCCTGGCGGTCGTCCTACGGTAGTAAAAATTGCCGAAATCATGGGTGTTGATGTACCTGCAATGGATGATGTCGCTGAACCAGAAGAAATGGTTGCCTTTATTAATGAAAATATGTGTATTGGCTGTACTAAATGTATTCAAGCCTGCCCTGTTGATGCCATTATCGGTACAAACAAAGCCATGCATACTATTATTCCTGATCTCTGTACTGGATGTGAACTTTGTGTGGCACCTTGTCCGACAGATTGTATTTCCATGATTAAAGTGAAAAAAGATATTGATAATTGGAACTGGAAGTTTGATCCTAAATTAGTCATTCCGGTTGTAAATACCACAGAAATCGAGAAAAAATTAGTGGTTGGGGAGTCGGAATCACATGGCTGATGTATTAACAAGATTTAAATCCGGCAAAATTTGGGATTTTAAAGGCGGTATTCATCCACCTGAAATGAAATCTCAATCAAACCAATCCCCTATTCAGCAATCAGAACTTGCTCATGATTTTTATGTGCCGATTAAACAACATGCTGGCACTGCAGGAAATGTATTAGTTAAAGAAGGTGATTATGTCTTAAAAGGCCAACCTTTAACACAAGGCGATGGCTTAAGAACCCTGCCTGTTCATGCGCCAACTTCTGGTACTGTAAAATTTATCGGAAAACATGTTGCGCCTCATCCTTCTGGTTTAACTGAGGATATGATTCATATTCAAGCGGATGGCTTGGATAAATGGCGTGAGCAATTTCCACTTGAAGAATTCTTCACATTACCTGTCGAACAACTCATTGAGCGCATTTATCAAGCAGGCGTTGCGGGCTTAGGTGGTGCGGTATTCCCGACTGCCGCCAAAATCCAATCGGCTGAAAAGAAAGTTAAACTCTTAATTATTAACGGCGCAGAATGCGAACCCTATATTACCTGTGATGACCGCTTAATGCGCGATTACACGGATGAAATGATCGAAGGGATTCGCATCTTACGTTATATCTTACGCCCTGAAAAAGTGGTGATTGCAGTTGAAGACAATAAACCTGAAGCAATTCAGGCTATTCAACAATCACTACATGGTGCAAATGACATTGAATTGCGCGTTATTCCGACTAAATATCCATCAGGTGCAGCCAAACAACTGATTTATTTACTTACCGGTATGGAAGTGCCAAGCGGTGGACGCTCTTACGATATTGGCGTATTAATGCATAATGTCGGCACGGCTTTTGCGATAAAAAGAGCGGTCATTAATGATGAACCATTAATTGAACGTGTCGTTACGCTTACGGGTGATAAAATTTCTGAGAAAGGCAATTACTGGGTTCGCTTAGGTACACCAGTTGACCACTTATTGGCACAAGTTGGCTATCAATATGACGAACGCTTCCCTGTTTTTGCAGGTGGACCAATGATGGGCTTGCAACTTTCAGATCTCAATGCCCCCGTCACTAAATTAATTAACTGTCTATTAGCACCTGATCATTTTGAATATGGTGAACCCGAACCGGAGCAATCTTGTATCCGCTGCTCTGCTTGTTCTGACGCTTGCCCTGTTAATTTAATGCCACAACAACTTTATTGGTATGCTCGCAGTGAAGATCACCAAAAATCAGAAGAATATTGCTTAAAAGATTGTATTGAATGTGGCGTGTGTGCTTATGTTTGTCCAAGCCATATTCCGCTTATCCAATATTTCCGACAAGAAAAAGCCAAAATTTGGGAAATTAAAGAAAAAGCGAAAAAAGCCGAAGAGGCTAAAATCCGTTTTGAAGCAAAACAAGCTCGAATGGAACGTGAAGAGCAAGAACGTAAAGCGCGTTCACAACGTGCGGCAGAAGCTCGTCGAGAAGAACTTGCAAAACAAAAAGGTGAAGACCCAGTTAAAGCAGCGTTAGAACGCTTGAAAGCAAAACAAGCGGGTTCAGCAGCAAATAAAGAAACGAAAACTATTATATCTGAGAAAGGGGAAATCTTACCGGATAACCATGAACTCATGGAGCAACGTAAAGCTCGCCGTCTTGCTAAACAACAAGCGCAAGCAGATACAGGCACTGTGACGGATACAACACCGTCACAAACTGATGAAAAAGAGGCGAAGAAAGCAGCTGTTGCTGCTGCGCTAGCAAGAGCGAAAGCGAAAAAAGCCGCCGCTCAAGGTGAAACAGTTGCAACAAATGAAATTGAAAGTACGGTTGAAAAAATAGATGGAAATCCAACCGCACTTGATCCTAAAAAAGCCGCAGTAGCTGCAGCCATTGCCAGAGCTAAAGCGAAGAAAGCCGCCGTTCAAGGTGAAACGGTTACGACAAATGTAACTGAAAGCACGGTCGAAAAAACAGATGAAAATCTAACCGCACTTGATCCGAAAAAAGCCGCAGTAGCTGCAGCCATAGCAAGAGCCAAAGCGAAGAAAGCCGCCGCTCAAGGTGAAACAGTTGCAACAAATGAAACTGAAAGTACGGTTGAAAAAATAGATGAAAATTCAACCGCACTAGATCCGAAAAAAGCCGCTGTAGCTGCAGCTATTGCAAGAGCTAAAGCGAAAAAAGCCGCCGCTGAAGCAGCCAAAGAAACAGAATAACGCAGGAAAAGATTATGTTTAAAAAAATGGAGAGTTCGCCTCATACCCATTCAGGCAAATTAACCGCCCGCATTATGTTGTGGGTGATTGCAGCCATGCTGCCTGCCCTGCTCACGCAGATTTATTATTTTGGAATGGGTGTTTTGGTGCAATCTGCTTTGGCTATTTCTTTCGCGTTATTGCTTGAGTTTATTGTGACCAAATTGCGCAATAAGCCAAACCTAGTCTATATTTCAGATTTTAGCGTGGTGCTTACCGCCTTAATTTTAGCGA
>CAUUXN010000109.1:0-4946 GCA_963548985.1 uncultured Haemophilus sp.
ATCCGACCTTTGGTTGTGGAGAGAACAGAATGAAAATAATCATCTTAGGTGCAGGGCAAGTAGGCACAACACTTGCGGCAAATTTAGTGAGTGAAGATAACGACATCACACTGGTAGATAATGAATCTCAACATCTGCAGAATTTACAAGATAAGCATGATTTACGCGTGGTTAAAGGTTCCCCTTCTTCCCCTAAGGTTTTGCGTGATGCAGGAGCCGCTGATGCAGACTTGATGGTTGCAGTAACGGCATCAGATGAAATCAATATGATTGCTTGCCAGCTGGGATATACTCTTTTCAATACTCCAACACGTATTGCACGTATTCGTAATGCGGAATATTTGCGTGAGAAAGATAAATTATTTAATGATGAAAACGTACCAATTGATCATCTGATTTCGCCCGAAAATTTAGTTACGGATGAGATTACACGTTTAATTGCTTATCCAGGTGCGTTGCAAGTGGCGCATTTTGCCAATAATCGAATTAGCATAGTGGTTGTAAAAGCCTATTACGGTGGTCCCTTAGTGGGTTATGCGCTATCTGCTTTTAAAGAGCATATGCCACACATTGATTGCCGAATCATTTCGATTTTACGTAATGATAGATTAATTCGTCCGCAAGGTTCGACCATTATTGAGGCGGGCGATGAAATTACCTTTATTTGTGCGACGGAACACATTAAAGCGGTGATGAGTGAGTTGCAACGCCTTGAGAAAACCTACAAACGTATCATGATCGTTGGCAGCGGGAATATTGCCTCAGGTGTGGCAAAACAGTTAGAAGATAAGTATCAAGTAAAACTCATTGAACGCGATGGAGAAAAAGCGAAAGTTTTAGCTGAAAGACTCTCTAAAACCCTGGTTTTCCATGGTGATGCTTCTGACCAAAATTTACTTTTTGAAGAGCATATTGAGAGCGTCGATGTCTTTTTATCTCTAAGTGCAGATGATGAAGCCAATATTATGTCGGCGTTACTGGCAAAACGCCTAGGGGCTAAAAAAGCCATGGTGCTTATTCAACGCATGGAGTATATCAATTTGATTCAAGGCGGAACCATTGATATTGCGGTTTCACCACAACAAGCAACAATCTCAGCTTTATTAGGACATGTACGTAAAGGGGATATCAAAAATGTGGCCTCTTTGCGTCATGGTACTGCGGAAGCCATTGAACTAGTTGTGCATGGCGATGCGACAACATCCAATGTGGTTGGAAGACAAATTGGCGATATTAAGCTGCCAGTAGGGGCGATGATTGCGGCAATTTTACGTAAAAATGAAGTAATCATTGCTCGTCGTCAGGTTGCTATTGAAGAAGGGGATAATGTGATTGTTTATATTAATGACAAGAAATCCGTGTCAGAAATTGAAAAATTATTCCAACCAAGTGCATTTTTTATTTAAATAACAGTTTACTTTTTAATCTGAAAACCTATAATACGCACTCTTTTAATTTTTTAAACCAACACAAAAGGAAATTTTATGAGCTTTCTTAAAGAATTCCGCGAATTCGCAATGCGCGGCAACGTAGTTGATATGGCAGTCGGTGTGATCATCGGTGGTGCTTTTGGTAAAATCGTAAGTTCACTTGTCGGTGACGTAGTAATGCCTGTATTAGGTATCTTAACTGGTGGCGTAGATTTCAAAGATTTAAAAATCACGTTAGCACAAGCAGTAGGTGACACTCCAGCAGTAACTTTAAACTACGGTGCATTTATTCAAAACGTATTTGACTTCATCATCATTGCATTCGCAATCTTCATGATGATCAAAGGTATCAACAAAGTGAAAAAACCAGTAGAAGAAGTAAAAGGTCCTTCACAAGAAGAATTACTTACTGAAATTCGCGATTTATTAAAAAAACAATAAGAATTTAATTCAAATAAAAAAGGTTGGTATTTTACCAACCTTTTTTTTTACCTAAAATTTAAGCTTTTAATAATAATGCGACGGCCTCGCAAGCAATGCCTTCACTTCGGCCTGTAAAGCCAAGTTTTTCTGTTGTGGTTGCTTTCACGTTGACTTGCTCAATATCACAATGTAAATCTTCCGCAATTTTCGCTCGCATTGCATCGATATGAGGACGCATTTTAGGGGCTTGAGCAATAATGGTTACATCCACATTACCGACCTTATAGCCTTTTTCTTGTACTTGGCGGAATGCTTCTCGTAATAAAACACGGCTATCTGCATTCTTATATTGCATATCGGTATCAGGGAAGAGTTTACCAATATCACCTAATGCTACTGCACCTAATAAAGCATCTGTTAAGGCATGTAAGGCAACATCACCATCAGAATGGGCAATAAACCCAGTGTGGTAAGGCACTTCAACGCCACCAATAATTAAAGGGCGGTCTTCACCAAAGGCATGAACATCAAACCCATGTCCAATTCGTATCATAGTGTTTTCCTTGTTAAATAAAATTCGGCTAAAGCTAAATCTTCTGGACGTGTAACTTTAATATTATCACTTCGTCCTGCAACTAAGTGCGGTTGAAATCCGGCAAGTTCCATCGCAGAGGCTTCATCTGTAATATTGGCGCCTTGAGAAAGCCCCTGTTTAAGTGCATTTCTTAATAGATCGCAACGGAAAAATTGAGGCGTCTGAGCAAGCCAAAGTTCGGAGCGATCTTCTGTTTTAATTATATTTTGTTGTTTATTCGCGCGTTTAATCGTATCGACCGCTGGAATAGCTAAAATAGCACCTTGCTCATCATCGATTTGGAGCAATTTATCTAAATCTTGATGTGTTAAACAAGGTCTTGCAGCATCATGTACCAACACCCAAGCATGGTTATTTTTGATCGCGTTGAGTCCATTTAGAACTGACTCTGCTCGTGTTTCACCACCTTCAACGAGGGTGATGTCTTCATGAGGGAATAAAGTCATTTCAGAAAGATAGGGATCATTTTTTCCTACTGCAAGAATAACGTGATTGATAGCAGGGTGGGATAGAATGACAGAGAGAGTATGTTCCAGAATCGTCTTGTCTAGGATTTTAAGATATTGCTTAGGTTTATTTGCTTGCATACGGCTTCCAACACCTGCAGCAGGAATGACGGCAATAATTTCACGGTTCATTATTTATGCTCTTTGACGATGTGATAGAACACTTCGTTTGGTTTGACCATATCGTGACCCATGCGAGCACGTTCTTCAATGGATTCAAAACCTTTTGTTAATCCTTGAATTTCAGCTGAAATCATTTGATTTCTTTGTGAGAGCTTTTCATTTTCAGCTTTATTCTCTTTGATTTGAGCCGCGACATCTTTGTAATCAAAATATCCGTTTTTACCAAACCAAAGATCGTACTGAAATAGCACGAGAATACCCACTAAAATTCCAATGAAAAGACGCATAAATTACCTATTATTTCTGAAAACTAGGGATAGTTTACCGTGAAATACAGCGAAATGCGATGAAAAAGTGCGGTTAAAAATAAGATGATTTTGAAATGATCTCATTGGGTTTGTTAGATAGCTTCAAAATGAAAAATGTGATCTATCTCACAAATTAGTTATAAAGTTTGATAAACCCATAGTCACTGCCCAAATAGGCTTGTTATACTTTTGTCTGTCATTATGACTTTTTAACAGAAGGAACAATCAATGAAAACAACATTAAAACTTACCGCTATTGCAGCGATGTCAGCATTTATTTTAACTGGTTGCGCGACTCAAAATAAAAGTGCAGAAGCGGATGCTCAGCTTCAACAACAAGCGGTATTAGGTCTTAACTGGATTCAACAATCAGGTGAATACCAAGCCCTTTCTTACCAAGCATACAATGCGGCAAAAGTGGCATTTGATCACGCTAAAGTGAAAAAAGGTAAGAAAAAAGCCGTTGTGGTGGATTTAGATGAAACCATGTTAGATAACAGCCCTTATGCAGGTTGGCAAGTTCAAAACAATAAACCATTTGATGGCAAAGACTGGACTCGTTGGGTAGAAGCGCGTCAATCAGGTGTTGTACCAGGCGCAGTAGAATTCAATAACTATGTAAATACCCACGGTGGTAAAATGTTCTATGTGTCTAATCGTAAAGAAAGCAATGAAAAAGCAGGTACGATTGATGACATGAAACGTTTAGGTTTTAATGGTGTTGAAGACTCAGCGTTTTACTTGAAAAAAGATAAATCACCAAAAGCAGCACGTTTTGAAGAAATTGAAAAACAAGGCTATGAAATCGTTGTTTATGTGGGTGATAACCTCGATGACTTCGGTGATGCGATCTATGGTAAACAAAATGCAGAACGCCGTGATTTCGTTGCACAAAACAAAGCGAAATTTGGTAAAACATTCATCGTTTTACCTAACCCGAACTACGGTGGTTTTGAAGGCGGCTTAGCGAAAGATTACTTCAAAGGTGATTCAAGTAGCAAAGTGAAAGCGCGTTTAGATGCAATTAAAGCTTGGGATGGTAAATAATTCCCTTCTTGAGATAAAGCAACACCCGCAGAGATGCGGGTGTTTTGTTTTAGTCGAAAAGTGCGGTCTATTTTCGCATCATTTTTTCTTTATGAGCGGCGAAGTCGCCACCTTTAGCGAGCATACGGAGCTGTAAAATAACACGCTCTTTTAGTAAATCTTGTTCAGCTTTGGTCATGTCTAAGGCGTTGGAACCTGCCGTGAATACGATGGTTACCATGCCTTCTGCCTGAACATAAGACACATATTGAGAGTAGTGATTTTTCTTCGCAATATATTCAGCCAATTCATCAACAAAGTGTTTAATTTCACGGGCAGCTGCGGTACGGAAAGCTTGAGAAGTGCCTGAACTCTCACGTAAGAGCAAACGGAACACGTTGGTGCTGTGAGTGATAAATTCAAAAAAGGTTTCCACGGATACGCGGATGACACTGCCACCGGCATCAATGCGTTTACGCGCTTGGCGCATTAATTGACGGAGGGTTAAACCTGCTTCATCTACCATTTCTAATCC
>CAUUXN010000110.1:0-4923 GCA_963548985.1 uncultured Haemophilus sp.
TTTTTGGTAAGCATCCATGCCTAGCCACTGCTGTTTCGACCAATTCAAAATTAACTTCATTCACCCAACCTCCTTATTGATGTGAGATGAAACTAATTTTGCTGCAATAGTTGTTAAATTTTAGGGATACAAATGGAGGGCAAATCATTCGACTGCCAATTCTTTATTTAGGACAACGGGGAAGGTTTGCTTGAAGAGTCAAGAAAGACTAGAGCTTGATAGATCAAGTGGGTACATCGAGATCCCTCTCTAAATGTAATTTATTTATACTGCTGTTTTGGTAAAAAGGGAATCTTAAAATTATAAATATGTGATCGAGATCACAAATTAAATGCAAAAAGAAAGCTGCTTATTTTTGTTTAGAAAATAAGCAGCTAATTTATTGGTTTTTATCGATTTAAATTTACCGCGCCTTCGTAACCAAGTTGTCGCCAAGCTTCATAAACTGCAACAGCTACCGAGTTAGATAAGTTCATACTGCGGCTATTTGCGGTCATTGGGATACGGATTTTTTGTTCCATTGGCATTTTATCCAAAATAGACATGGGAATACCACGGGTTTCAGGACCAAACATCAAGTAATCCCCTAATTCAAATTGCACTTCGCTATGCGCAGGGCCGCCTTTAGTGGTGAGTGCAAAAAGACGTTTCGGTTTTTCGCTTTCTAAAAAGGCTTCAAAGGTTTTATGTTTTTTGATTTCAGCAAATTCATGATAATCCAAGCCAGAACGACGTAATTTTTTATCATCCCAGGTAAAGCCAAGTGGCTCAATCAAATGAAGACGAAAGCCAGTGTTGGCACAAAGACGAATAATATTTCCCGTATTTTGTGGAATTTCAGGTTCGTATAACACAATGTCTAACATAATGATTTCCTAATCTTTTTGATACAGGCGGTAACTCACCATACCTGTGGTTTTTTCTTTTAGTAATTGCCAATTTTCAGGCACGCTTAGCGGTTTGTCTTTTTCTGTTTCCACATAAATCAATGCATGAGGTAAGAGCCAATTCTTTTCCTCTAATAGGGTAATTGCTTGTTCAGCTAAACCAAAATGAAAAGGTGGATCTAAAAAAACCACATCAAAGTGCGGTTGATTTTGCACTTGTTTTAAAAATTCCAAGCTATTTTGATTAATCACTTGTGCTTGTTCAGCTGTCGTTTTTAACGTTTGCAAATTTTTCTTTAATTGATTCGCCACGGTTTTATCTAACTCTAAAAACGTTACCTGTTTTGCTTGGCGAGAAAGAGCCTCAAAGCCAAGTGAGCCACTGCCCGCAAAGCAATCAAGACAATGGCTATCCACAATATAAGGCATCAACCAGTTGAATAAGGTTTCTTTTACGCGATCGCCTGTTGGACGCAAACCTTCCGCATTTAAAACCGGTAATTTTCGTCCACGCCAAAGACCCGCGATGATTCGAACTTCGCCTTTGGCATTTTGAACTTGCATTTTTTTCATAAAGAAACAGATTTTTAGTGAAAATTGTGCTTAGTTTAGACGATTTTTTGCTAGAATAGGCAGTATTTTTTAAAGATTTGTGTTTAAGAGAAGAATTTATGTCAGAAGAAAAGAAAAAAGGCGGGTTTTGGGCCTCTCTTTTTGGTCGCAATAAAAAGCAAGAAGAACAAAAAATTGAGCCAATTATTGAGGAGCCATATGTCGAATCTGCCGACGTTTCGCCTACGGAAGAGATCGTTCACAATGAGGAGAGCGTTCAATTAGAGCAAGTTGAACAGGAAGAATTACAGGAGTTAGCGGAACAGCTGCAAGAGGATAAAGCTGAGAATACCGTTGTTGCGCATATTGAACCTGTTGTAGAAGAAGTGATTTCACCTGAAAGTGCGGTCAATATTGAGCCAGTTTTAGATACACCGGTGATTGAGGCAACGGCTGAAGAGGCAGAAAAAACAAAAGAAATTTCTACCGCACTTTCTGCGGAAGAGCCAACAGAAAGCATTATTGAGCAAGATAATATCGTTGAAGATCTTCCTGTGGTTGATGCTGAGATTGAGCCTGAAATTGTTGAAGATGTTAAAGATGAATTCCGTTCCGATATTAATACTGAAACGCAAGAAAAACCAAATGAAGGTGGTTTTTTTAGTCGTTTAGTTAAAGGCTTACTCAAAACTAAACAAAATATTGGTGCAGGTTTCCGAGCGTTCTTTTTAGGTAAAAAGATTGACGATGATTTGTTTGAGGAGTTAGAAGAGCAGCTTTTAATTGCCGATATTGGCGTGCCAACAACCAATAAAATCATTAAGAATTTAACCGAGCACGCAAGTCGTAAACAGTTACAAGATGCGGAATTGCTTTACCAACAACTTAAAGTTGAAATGGTAGAAATTCTAAAACCGGTTGCAAAACCGTTGGTCATTGATACGACTAAAAAGCCTTATGTCATTTTGATGGTGGGCGTAAATGGTGTAGGTAAAACAACGACAATTGGTAAATTGGCTCGTAAATTCCAAAATGAAGGTAAATCAGTCATGTTAGCGGCAGGGGATACCTTCCGTGCTGCTGCAGTAGAACAACTCCAAGTATGGGGGGAACGTAATAATATTCCGGTGGTGGCACAAAGTACAGGTTCAGATTCTGCGTCGGTAATTTTTGATGCGATGCAATCTGCCGCGGCACGTAATATTGATATTTTAATTGCGGATACGGCCGGTCGTTTACAAAATAAAAATAATCTCATGGATGAATTGAAGAAGATTGTTCGTGTCATGAGAAAATACGATGAAACCGCGCCGCACGAAATCATGCTTACCTTAGATGCGGGGACAGGGCAAAATGCGATTAGCCAAGCCAAACTCTTTAATGAGGCAGTTGGGTTAACGGGTATTACATTAACCAAGTTAGACGGAACAGCGAAAGGTGGCGTGATTTTTGCCATTGCAGATCAGTTTAATTTACCAATTCGTTATATTGGTGTGGGTGAAAAGATTGAAGATTTACGCGAATTTAATGCAGAAGAATTTATTGAAGCATTATTTGTTCACGAAAATGAAGAATAAAAAGGAATAATAA
The DNA here is from genome assembly GCA_963548985.1 of uncultured Haemophilus sp. GTDB lineage: Bacteria > Pseudomonadota > Gammaproteobacteria > Enterobacterales > Pasteurellaceae > Haemophilus_D. The sequence continues at coordinate 3,030 of CAUUXN010000110.1, forward strand.
AGTGATTCGATTTTCAAATGTCTCTAAAGCTTATCACGGTGCGACTCAGCCGGCCTTGCAGGGTTTGAATTTTCATCTTCCTGTCGGAAGTATGACTTATCTTGTTGGGCATTCTGGTGCGGGTAAAAGTACCTTGCTTAAATTGATTATGGGAATGGAAAAGGCGAATGCCGGTAATATTTGGTTTAATGGTCATGATATTACGCGTTTGTCTAAATATGAAATCCCATTTTTACGTCGTCAAATCGGCATGGTTCACCAAGATTACCGTCTATTAACGGATCGTAGCGTGGCAGAAAATGTAGCATTGCCATTGATTATTGCTGGCATGAATCCGAAAGAAGCGCATACACGTGCATTGGTTGCGCTAGATCGTGTGGGCTTACGTAGTAAAGCGAATTATATGCCGCCACAAATCTCAGGTGGGGAACAACAACGCGTAGATATCGCACGTGCAATCGTACATAAACCGCAACTTTTATTAGCGGATGAGCCGACAGGTAACCTTGATGATGAACTTTCCTTAGGGATTTTTAATCTTTTCGAAGAGTTTAATCGTTTAGGCATGACAGTCTTGATTGCGACACACGATATCAATTTAATTCAAAAAAAACCAAAACCATGTCTTGTACTTGAACAAGGCTATTTACGCTATTAAGGATAAAAAATGACAAGACGTATTGATGCTTCTTTTGGCGTGCAAACTGCCTATACTTTGCGTTCTGTTTGGGGCGATTTGGTAAAACGTAAATTTGGTACATTGCTAACGATTTTAGTCATTGCCGTGTCTTTAACGATTCCAACGGTGAGCTATTTGTTATGGAAAAATTTACATTTAGCGACGACGCAATTTTATCCGGAAAGCGAGCTCACAATCTACTTACACAAAAATTTAAGTGAAGAAGATGCTAACTTAGTGGTGGAAAAAATCCGTCAACAAGAAGGTGTGGAATCGTTAAATTATGTTTCTCGCCAAGAAAGCTTAAAAGAATTCAAAAGTTGGTCTGGTTTTGGTGAAGAATTAGAGATTTTAGATGATAATCCATTACCGGCAGTCGTGATGGTGAAGCCGTCGAAAGACTTTAATGCATCTGAAAAACGAGCAGAATTACGTACCAACTTAAATAAAATTAAAGGCGTGCAAGAAGTTCGACTAGATAATGATTGGATGGAAAAATTGACCGCGCTTTCGTGGTTATTTGCGCATGTGGCAATTTTCTGCACGGTTTTGATGACTATTGCGGTATTCCTTGTTATCGGAAATAGTATTCGCTCTGATGTCTATAGTAGCCGAGCAAGCATTGATGTGATGAAACTATTGGGTGCTACAGATCAATTCATTCTTCGTCCTTATCTTTATACAGGCATGATTTATGCGATGTTGGGTGGATTGGTTGCAGCGCTGTTTAGCAGCCTTATTGTCGGGTACTTTACTTCAGCGGTGAAGTATGTGACGGATATCTTTGCTGTCACATTTGAGCTCAATGGATTAGGCGTTGGTGAGCTAATCTTCTTATTAGTAAGTTGCTTGATTATGGGCTATGTTGGCGCTTGGATTGCCGCAACAAGACATATTGCAATGTTAGATAACAAACTATAAATTTTATTTATATAAAGTGCGGTCATTTTTTCAGGTGAAAAATACTCGAGAAGATGACCGCACTTTTTTATTTGTGGAAATTAATTGAACAAAAAGCTTGCATAATTAGGTGTTTTTGTGTAATATCCACGGGCTTTCAGATGTTGAAAGCCGTTTAATGTAATCATTTATTAAACGAGTATTACGATATGTAATACTAACAATGTTTCCGATTTGGAGACTATATAACAGGTAACTTACACCTCCTTTTCTATTTTGAAGTTAGAATTGTGATTGGTGTTAGTTTTTTATTAG
>CAUUXN010000111.1:0-4916 GCA_963548985.1 uncultured Haemophilus sp.
CTTCTTGCAAGCCTTCATTACCGTTGGCTGGATCTAGTTGATAGGTTTTCTTGTCTCCACCTTTCAGGTTGACGGCAGAACCGACCGCATCACGGAATGGACCATAATAATTAGACGCATATTTTGCAGAATACGCCATAATTTGCGTATTGATATGACCATTTTCTTCCAATGCCTGACGAATACGACCAATACGTCCATCCATCATATCACTCGGTGCAACAATATCTGCACCCGCTTCAGCGTGTGAAACAGCCTGTTTAATCAGGATATCTGTTGTAATATCGTTTAATACATAGCCTTCTTCATCAATGATCCCGTCTTGTCCATGTAGTGTATAAGGATCGAGTGCGACATCGGTTAATACACCTAATTCTGGATAAGCGGCTTTCAATGCTCTCACTGCGCGCTGTACCAAACCGTTCGGGTTAAATGCCTCATCCGCCATTAAAGATTTTTTATCTTGCTCAACTACAGGGAATAATGAGATCACTGGCACGCCGTATTTCACTAAAAGACCTGCTTCGATTAATAACTGATCGATCGTTAAACGTTCAACTTTAGGCATAGAAGGGACTGGTTCACGATGATTTTCGCCTTCAATGATAAATACCGGATAAATTAAATCATTCGCGGTTAAAGTATTTTCTGCCACTAAACGGCGACTAAAATCATGTTTACGTAAACGACGAAGACGACGGGTTGGAAAACCGCCTAAAATTTGTTGAGTCATAATAATATTTCCTGTTTTTATGATGTTAAAAGGGCGTATCACCTACGCCCATTTTCTTAATCTTTGTGATTCAAATCACCCTGATTTTCTACCGCACTTTCCTCATCAGTTGCCTCTTCTTCATCCTCTTTCGGTTGATAGAAACGTGCAACTAACAAGCCTAATTCAAAGAGAAGACACATTGGTACAGCAAGTAAAGTTTGAGAGAACACGTCTGGTGGCGTTAAGATCATGCCAACAAAGAATGCTCCCACAATAATATAAGGGCGTTTTGCCGCCAATGCTTTCGTGGTTGTGACACCTGTCCAGCAAAGCAAAATAATGACAACGGGTACTTCAAAGCACACACCGAAAGCTAAGAATAATGCTAGCGCAAAATCAAGGTAACTGCTGATATCTGTTGCGATAGCTACCCCTTCTGGTGCAGTTTGCGTAAAGAAACTAAATACGAAAGGGAAAACAACATAATAAGCAAACGCTACACCGCAATAGAATAAAACTGTACTGGAAAATAATAACGGATAAATTAAACGTTTTTCATGTTGATACAGTGCTGGTGCAACAAATGCCCAAATTTGATAAAGCAAATAAGGTACAGAAATAAACACCGAAACAATCGCGGTTAATTTAATTGGCGTAAAGAAAGGTGTTTGGATATTGGTTGCAATCATCGTTGCACCTTTTGGCATCACAGCTGTTAAAGGTGCGGCAACAAAATGATAAATATCATTAGAAAAATAAACCAACGCCACAAAAACCACTAAAATACAAATTACACAACGTAATAAGCGGTTTCTGAGTTCAACAAGATGGGTAATTAACGGTTGGGAATCGTCCGTCATATTGCTCATAATTATTCTCTAGGACTTCGCTTCAGATTTGGGTGCTGGCTGTAGCTCCACATCATCCGGCGAATAGTAATCGGATAAACGCTCAGTTAATTCAGCTTGTTCATGAGGTTCAAGTGCGGTCAAATCCACTTCTGTTTTTTCAGATTCCAAAACTTCAGCAGTTTCATTCTCTGCATGTTCTGTGGATGCTGTTTCAACCGGTTTCTCTGCTGTTCCTTGTGCGCTTACCTCAAGTTTTTCCGCAGAATCAGCCGGATTTTCAGCCGCACTTTTAATTTCTTTAATTTGCTCTTCCACCGTTGTTCCTGCTGCAGTCGCTTTTTCTTCTAACTCTGCACGCATTTTTTGAGCTTGCTCTTTCAGCTCTTCAACGGTTTTACTTAAGTCTGGGGAAAGCTGTTTTAGATTTAGTTGTTCCGCTTTCTTAATGCTATCTTGCAATTCTTGCAATTTAAGCTCTTGTTTTAATTCATTTTGAACATTAGCTGCCAACCCACGGATCGTTTTCACCCAGCCCATTACCGTGCGAATAGCCACAGGCAAACGCTTAGGGCCTAGTACTACTAAGCCCACAAGCATCAATAAAACAAGTTCGGAAAAACCAATATCAAACACGGTTATGCCTGTTCTTTATTTTTTACAGTTTCAGTTTTTTCAGAGGTTGTCGTAGCGTCTTTAATTTGGGTAAACTCAGCATCTTTTTTAGGCTCGTCATCAGACATTGCTTTTTTAAAACCTTTTACTGCTGCACCAAGATCAGAGCCCGCATTGCGTAACTTTTTAGTACCAAATACTAATAAAATCACGACTAATAAAATAATCATTTGTGCTGGGGATAAACCAAACATAGAAAAACTCCGTTAGAATTAAATTGAAAATTTGGGCTTGAATATACTCTTTTTATGCATTTGTCTCAAGAGGTAATTTTAAAAGTGCGGTCAAAAATTTAGAGGATTTTTAACCGCACTTTATTCTTATTATTCAGCCAGTTCTGTTTGCTCATGAGACAGGAATTATGAAATAACAAAATCCAGCTCTCTCATGTATCGCTCATAACATTGCAAGATGTCCACGATCAAATCCTCTTCCTTTGTGATATTCAAAGGATAACCTTCCAATTGAATATTGGTTGAAACCATTAATGCATGATGAACTTGTGCTGTTTCAGATGCGGGCTTCTCAAACAAGGTAATTTGGTAAAAAAAATCTTCTGCTAATCCATTTTCAATAGAAAGGACCAGTTGATTATTATCGACGTCAAAACGTTGATGTAATGTCACATTTAGACCATAGGTACCAATGAGTAACTGCCGTAACTCTCTCATTGCTAAAAGTGCTGTTGTTTTTAAATGGGAAATGGCGTCATCTCGCTTAGGTTCAATCACTAGCTGTCTTAAACGACTACGCCAGTTTGCACCTGTCCACAAATCTGAAACCTCTGTGGAATAATATTGACGTTCAAATCGTAAACCTTTTAACAAACTCCATGCCATCACTGACATCAACAGAGCAAAAGGTAAAGAGAAAAACAACATCGTTGATTGTAGTATTTCAATACCGCCAAAAAGATAAAGAACAAATGTAACAGCTGACAATAAACCACCCCAAAACATAGATTGCCAACGAGGTGAAACCTGGCTTTTGTCTTCAATTGCGATATTATTAAGCGTATAAATACCAAAGTTAATGGTTACAATAAAAAAGAGTGTGATAATAAATAAAGCTAACGTTTTAGTTAAACCGGAATAGGGTAAATAACTCAGAAAATCAAAAAGGAGTGACCCCACATTATTTACAGCTTGACCTAATGCCCCCTTAGCAAGATGTTCATTAACCCAAATGGCCCCATTTCCAAATACTGTGAACCATAAAACAAAGAATAAACTTGGCACCATCAATACGCCGAAAATAAACTCCCGCAAAGTTCGTCCGCGAGAAATCCGTGCGATAAAAATCCCAAAGCCTGGCGCCCATGAAAACCACCATGCCCAGTAAAAAACCGTCCAATCCATAAACCAATCTAGATGTTCTACATCATAGGCATAAGCCTTGAAGCCGACTCTAATTAAACCGCTTAAGTAGGTGCCAATATTTTCTGTAAACGCAGAAATTAAATATATCGTCGGACCGAATAGCAAAACCAGTAGCATAAAGAGAAATGTGACGCCTAGATTAAGCTCACTAAGAATACGGAACCCGTTGGCAATCCCTTGCAGTGAAATTAAGATAGCAATGATAAAAACACTCACTAAAATAAGGGGAACCAAATACGGTGAGTTATCCAATAAATGCATTGAATGGAACGCTGCAGCTAATCGAATTGCACTGTAACCTAAGGTTGCAACCACGCCAAATAAGGTAGTGCAAATTCCGAGAATATCAATGATATCCCCGACTCTTCCATTAATCTTTTCTTTCAGTAAGGGATAAAAACAAGAGCGTAAAGAAAAGGGTAATTTATAGCGAAATCCGAAATAAGCAATCGTAAGTGCAATTAATCCATAAATAGCCCAAGCACTGATACTCCAATGAAAAATACTAAAAAATAATGCCGTTCGAACTTTCTCATATTCACCTATTGGTGAAAGAAAATGTGAAAGCGGTTCAGCAACGCCAAGAAAAACAATGCCAATACCAATTCCAGAGGTAAAGAGTAATGCAATCCAAGAGCCTAATTTAAACTCTGGTTCTTCCTCATCGCCCCCCAGCTTAATATCACCATATCGTCCTAATGCTAAGAAGAGTAAAAAGAATAGAAAAAATGCACTCAGTAAAATATAAAACCAGCTAAATTGAGAGAAAATAAAGGCTTTCGCCGCAGCAAGATAAGATATCGTTTGCTGCGTATCAAATAAAAGGGCTGCAATAATCGCTAAACTAAAACCTAAACTGCCCCAAATAACATTTGCTTTGAACGTATTTTGTATCTTCATATTTGTTTTAAGATAAAAAGTGCGGTTAAAAATTAAGAGGATTTTCAACCGCACTTTAGTCTTATTATTCAGCCAGTTCTGTTTGCTCATGTGCCATCAATTCTTGACCCACATCGTCTAGCAAACTTAAGTAACGTTCATAATGTTTCAACATATCGGCAATCAATTCATCTTGGTCCATATATTGCACATCATAACCCACTCGACCATCAAAGAAATAAGTGTATGGCTCATAGGTCATACTATGTTGGATATGTGGCAAGTTATCATCATTAATTAATTGCTCTGACACCTCACGACCGATAGATTTCACCCCGTACATAAAGTCTCGCATCAAATCTTTTTGAATGACTAACTCGACTGCAGGTTCATCTTGATCAAATAACGTGTTAATTTGCA
>CAUUXN010000112.1:0-4916 GCA_963548985.1 uncultured Haemophilus sp.
AATTACCGTTTACGAAAGAGCTTTATATTGATCGCGCAGACTTCCGTGAAGAAGCAAACAAACAATATAAACGTTTAGTATTAGGTAAAGAAGTGCGTTTACGTAACGCTTACGTGATTAAAGCGGAGCGTGTCGAAAAAGATGCAAATGGTGAAATCACCACCATCTTCTGTACTTATGATCCTGAAACTTTAGGTAAAAATCCATCGGATGGTCGTAAAGTGAAAGGGGTAATTCACTGGGTATCTGCAGTACATAATCACCCAGCGGAGTTCCGTTTATATGAACGTCTCTTCACCGTACCAAACCCAGGTGCGGCGGAAGAAATCGAAAGCGTGTTAAATCCAACCTCTTTAGTGGTGAAACACGGTTTTGTAGAACAAAGTCTTGCAAATGCAGAACCAGAAAAAGGTTACCAATTTGAACGCGAAGGTTATTTCTGTGCGGATAACAAAGACAGCCGCCCAGAGCACTTAGTGTTTAACTTAACCGTAAGCTTAAAAGAAGGCTTCTAATTCTAAGCAATAAAGTGCGGTCAAAAATCACGTAAATTTTGACCGCACTTTTTTATTGGTTTCACTATGCAATTTGAATCTCATTTTTGGCAAACAAAATCGCTCCTTGAAATGACGGAATCCGAATGGGAAGCCCTATGTGATGGCTGCGGGAAATGCTGTTATCGGAAATATATTCAAGGGCGGGGCAAGCGTGAAAAACTCTATTACACACGCATTGCCTGCAATCTTTTAGATGTGGAAACAGGAAAGTGTCGTAATTATCCTGAACGTTTTAAAATCGAAAGTGATTGCACCAAATTAACCAAAAAGAACTTGCCTGATTTTGGGTGGTTGCCGAATACCTGTGCGTATCGTTTACTGTATGAGGGGAAGCCTTTGCCCGAATGGCATCCATTAGTCAGTGGCGATCCTGATTCTGTGAAAAAAGCAGGCATTTTAATTCAAGATGGCGTGCATGAAGAAGATGTGATTGATTGGTTTGAATTTGTCATTGAAACCGAATAATTCTGATTTAGGTGCTTTTTTATTCTCTTCAAACTTCGTTTTTTGATTTAGGTCACAATTTGCGAGATTGGCAATTGTATTTCAACTGTGCTTACCTATAATACTTAATAAGTATTATGTAGATGTATTATCAGGTGTATGCAAATGACCTCATCCATTAAACAATCCGCTGAAAAACTTGGCATTTCGTTTTCCCATTATGATATTAATGGGCATTTGATTGATGCATCGCCAACCAGTGTTGATTATTTTATCGAGCAGTTGCAATTTCCGCCGAATATTGGACAAAACCAACCGTTCCAAGATGTAATTTGTGCCTTTGAAAATGAACCCATTCATGATGATTTAACCGCGTTTTCTTCTCCTCTTGATGCTTTTTTGCGTTATCAATTGCTCGACGAGCAAAACCAAATTCAGTTTGAAAAAACCATTCCATATTCAACAGCACTTTCATTCATTGCCTGCTTTGCCTTTTATCTATTATCGTTTAATGCTTTTTGCCGCTCAACAAACGAGAAAATACAATCGGTTGTAAATAATCAAGCTTGCAAAGCATAAAGGAGTATGTCATGACGAAATTAGTCGCTCAATCAGTAATTAATTCATTTTTTGATGGCAAACATGCCGATCCTTTTGCTGTATTAGGCATGCATGAAACTCACAATGGTATTGAGATTCGTGCTTTATTACCCGATGCAGATAAAGTCGAAGTGATTGACAAAGAAAGTCAATCCATCGTTGTCGAACTAGAAAAACTGGATGACCGCGGATTTTTTGCTGCGATTGTGCCAGAGATTCACCATTTCTTTACCTACCAATTAAAAGTGTATTGGGGCGTAGAAGCCCAAATTATTGAAGATCCGTACCGTTTCCATCCAATGATTAATGATTTAGACCAATGGCTGTTGGCTGAAGGTTCGTTATTGCGTCCTTATGAAGTATTAGGTGCTCATTTTACCGAATGTGATGGTGTGCCAGGCGTAAATTTCCGTGTATGGGCTCCGAATGCTAAACGCGTTTCATTGGTTGGTGATTTCAACTATTGGGATGGTCGCCGTCATCCAATGTGTTTCCATCCAGCAAGTGGAGTGTGGGAATTATTCCTGCCTAAAGCCAGCCTTGGTCAACGCTATAAATTTGAATTAATTGATTGCTATGGCAACCTTCGTTTAAAAGCCGACCCTTATGCATTTAGCTCTGAATTACGTCCAGATACCGCATCAGAAATCAGCATGTTGCCTGATGTGGTAGAAATGACAGAGCAACGTCGTAAAGCGAACCAACGTAACCAACCCATTTCCATTTATGAAGTGCATTTGGGATCATGGCGCCGTAATTTAGAAAATAATTTCTGGCTAGATTACGACCAAATTGCCGATGAGCTTATCCCTTATGTAAAACATATGGGCTTTACCCATATTGAGTTTTTACCGATTTCCGAATTTCCATTTGATGGTTCTTGGGGCTACCAACCGATTGGTTTGTATTCTCCAACTAGCCGTTTTGGTACACCTGAAGGCTTTAAACGCTTAGTCGAAAAAGCACACAAAGCAGGCATTAATGTGATTTTAGACTGGGTGCCAGGACATTTCCCAAGTGATACACATGGTTTGGTAGCATTTGATGGTACAGCCTTATATGAGCACGCTGACCCTCGTGAAGGCTATCACCAAGACTGGAATACCTTGATTTATAACTATGGCCGCAATGAAGTGAAAAACTTCTTATCCAGTAACGCACTGTACTGGCTTGAACGCTTTGGTGTGGACGGTATTCGTGTGGATGCGGTAGCGTCAATGATTTATCGTGACTACAGCCGTGCAGAAGGGGAATGGATCCCGAATAAATACGGCGGTCGTGAAAACTTAGAAGCTATTGAGTTCTTAAAACACACCAACTGGAAAATCCATTCTGAAATGACCGGTGCTATTTCGATTGCGGAAGAATCCACTTCTTTCGGTGGCGTAACTCATCCAACAGAAAATGGCGGGCTTGGATTTAATTTCAAATGGAACATGGGCTGGATGAATGACACCTTAAGTTATATGAAACTCGATCCAGTTTATCGTCGTTATCATCACGACAAAATGACTTTCGGGATGATTTATCAATACAGCGAAAACTTTGTATTACCGCTTTCTCACGATGAGGTGGTACACGGCAAATGTTCCTTGCTCGGCAAAATGCCGGGTGATGCATGGCAAAAATTCGCTAACTTGCGTGCTTACTACGGTTATATGTGGGGCTATCCAGGCAAGAAATTATTATTCATGGGTAATGAATTTGCTCAAGGTCGTGAATGGAATTATGAAGAAAGTTTGGATTGGTTCTTGCTTGACGAAAACCATGGTGGCCTATGGCATAAAGGCGTATTGCAATTAGTCAAAGATTTGAATGGAATTTATCAAAAAAATGCATCGCTCTTTGAGTTAGACGGTGAACCGGAAGGCTTTGATTGGTTAGTCGTAGATGATGCGGAAAATTCAGTCTTTGCTTTTGAACGTAAAAGCAGTGAGGGTGAACGCATTATTGTAATCAGTAACTTCACACCAGTGCCACGCGAAGGCTACCGTATCGGTGTGAATGCAGCGGGTGAATACGAAGAAATTTTAAATACGGACTCAATGTACTACCAAGGTTCAAATGTAGGTAATTTCGGCTCAGTGAAAAGCGAAGCGATCGCAAGTCACGGACGTGACAAATCGATTAGCGTGACTATTCCGCCACTAGCAACGATCTATTTAAAATATAAAGCATAACAATAGTGAAGAATACGATGTTTAGTATTTATAACAATGGCAAATCCTCCCCAATGGGATATTCGCAAACGAGGGAAAATGGCCTAAAAATTTCGAATTTTGCGCTGTTTTCTAGTGCGGCAGATGCTGTTGAACTTTGCTTGTTCCGTGATGGCAAAGAAAGCCGTTTTGCCATGAGCAGAACTGATGATATTTGGCATGTGGCAATTGAGGGAATCGAGCTGAATGATGAGTATGCGTTCAGAATCACAGGCAAAAATGACCGCACTTTAGCTAATCCACAAAAGTTAATGCTTGATCCTTATGCGAAAGCGGTCACTCATAAACCCGATTTAAGCTCATCAGAAGCCCGTTCAATTTTCTTGCTAAGTGATGAACGAGATAATGCAGCGGTTGCACCTAAAGGTCGCATTATTGACGAGCATTTTGATTGGTCAGGGGATTGCAAGCCGTCTATTCCTTGGGCTCAAACCATTGTGTATGAACTGAATGTTAAAGGATTTAGCCAATTAAATTCCCGTATTCCAGAAAATATTCGGGGCACTTATGCGGCGTTAGCACACCCCGAAAATATTGCCTATTTTAAATCATTGGGTATTACCAGCCTTGAATTGCTTCCAGTCAATTTCTTCATTGATGAACCGCATTTGCAAGAAAAAGGATTACGTAATTATTGGGGCTACAACCCATTAGCCATGTTTGCTTTAGAACCGAGCTACGCAGCTGATCAAAAACAGCCTTTGAACGAGTTTAAGAGCATGGTGAAAGCCTTGCATCAAGCGGGCATTGAAGTGATTTTGGATGTCGTATTTAACCATACGGCTGAATCTGAAAAAACGTTCCCAACATTTTGTCAGCGCGGTATTGATGATGAAACCTATTACTGGCAAAACGAGCATGGTGATTACATTAACTGGACAGGCTGCGGCAACATGCTCAATCTTGCCAATGATGTCACTCGAAAATGGGTATTAGATTGCTTACGTTATTGGGTGACTGAATGCCATGTAGATGGTTTCCGCTTTGATTTAGCCACAGTGCTTGGTCGTGAAACACCTGATTTCAATCCACATGCACAATTGTTTGTGGAAATGGAACAGGATGACGTTCTACAACAAATTAAATTAATTGCAGA
>CAUUXN010000113.1:0-4883 GCA_963548985.1 uncultured Haemophilus sp.
TCGGTTCATTGGTTGGTGCAGAAAAGAATTTTTTTAAATTCATCGGTAATGTAATACGTTATTCTCTGTGATAAGGGTGGTTTGTCGTCAGTGACCACGCACGGTATAAACTTTCTGCCACCACAACTCGCACTAATGGATGGGGAAGTGTGAGTGGTGACAGTGACCAACTTTGTTCTGCTGCCGCTTTGCATTCAGGGGATAAGCCTTCGGGCCCGCCAATAAGCAAGCACACATCACGACCATCATTTTTCCAACCCTCTAATTGCTCAGCAAGTTGTGGTGTCGTCCAAGGTTTGCCAGGAATATCTAATGTGACTACTTTGCCTTTTCCGCAAGCCGCGAGCATCGCTTTACCTTCCTGTTCTAAGATGCGTTTAATATCCGCATTTTTGCCACGCTTACCTGCAGGGATTTCAATGAGTTCAAAAGGCATGTCTTTAGGAAAACGACGTTGGTATTCTTCAAATCCGGTGGTAACCCAAGCCGGCATTTTGGTGCCCACTGCAATTAATGTGATTTTCATCCTTTTCCCTTTTAAAACACCGTCAAAATTGACCGCACTTTATGCCCAAAGTTTTTCTAATTGATACATTTCACGTGCATCGCGCTGCATAATGTGAACGATAGTTTGACCGAGATCAACCACGATCCAATCTGCGGTATTGCGACCTTCTTCACCAAAGGTTTCATAACCGGCTTTTTTACATTCTGCGATAAGGTTATCGGCCATAGCGGCGACTTGGCGGCTAGATGTACCGGTACAAATAATCATATTTTCAGTAATCGATGATTTGCCTTTTACATCAAAATGCACAATTTCGGTGCCTTTTAAATCATCGAGTTTATCAATTACAAATTCAACTAATGACATTTCTTTTCCTATCTAAATAAAGCGATGAATTCTATCATTGAATGAGGGAAAGGGGTAGGCTTGGGGCCGATTTTATTTGAATTGTTTTATGGTTGTAACGGTGCTTAGCATAAATATTGGGGCAGTCATTCTGCCCCAAGTTTTAGAGGGTATTAAGCCCATAAAAGAATGGCTAATAATTGTGGTGAAATGATCCGTAAGAACATGGTGAGCGGATAGACTGTCGCATAGGAGAGTGCAGCGGCACCGCTTCCTTCTTTCAGTTCATTGGCGAAAGCAAGCGCTGGTGGATCCGTCATCGAACCAGCTAACAGGCCACAAAGAGAAAGATAATTTAATTTTACATATAAACGTGCAATGATACCTACAATCATTAATGGTACAAGGGTGATAAAAATACCGTATCCCATCCATTCGAGACCTGAACCATTGGTGAGTGTGTCCACAAAGCTACCGCCAGATTTTAACCCGACTACAGCAAGGAAGAGCACAATACCAATTTCACGCAACGCCAAGTTCGCACTTGGCGGCATAAACCAGTAGAGTTTTCCGATAGAGCCAATTCGAGCCAAGATCAATGCGACGACTAATGGTCCACCTGCTAGCCCTAATTTTAATGCCACAGGGAAACCTGGAATATAGAAAGGAATGGAGCCGAGTAATACCCCTAAGCCAATCCCAATAAACACTGGCAACATTTGCACTTGTAGCAGTTTTTGTTTCGCATTCCCGATCACTGAAATGGCTTGGTTGAGAATGTCGGTTTTTCCCACCATGTGTAATACGTCACCAAATTGAAGGGTAGTATGGGCAGTTGGTACCAATTCCACACCTGCACGGTTTAAACGCGAAATGACTACACCATATTTTTGATGAATACCAAGATGACGAATTTGTTTTCCTAATACTTTTTCATTGGTGACGACCACGCGCTCAGAACGAATTTCGCCACTCAAGCTTGCTACCGGGATATCAACCTCTTCCCCAATGATAAGGTGCATTTTTTTCAAGCCTTCAGGATTGCCGACCAAATGTAAAATATCCCCAAGTTGAACATCGGTATCCGCTTTCGGCACAATAACAAGCTCGCCCCGTTTCAAGCGAGAGCAGACGACATCCTCATCATCAAAACCTGGAATTTCAATCAAATGGATACCATTGAGATTAGTATTGGTGACTTTCAGAGACATGCTTTTGAGTGCTTCTTTGTCATGACCACTTTCTTTTTCAAAATTTGCTGCTTCTTCATCCACTTTAATTTTAAAGAAAAGACGAATAAGCCACATAGAAAGTAAAATGCCACAAATTCCAAAAGGATAAGCCATTGCATAGGCCATCCCCATGTTAGATGTCGTTTGCGACATACCTAATTCAGAAAGAATTTGCTGACCCGCACCGAGAGAGGGGGTATTGGTTACCGCACCGGAGTAAATACCAAGTGCGACATCAAGAGGAATATCCGCAAGCTTATAAATGAGAATTGTCACTACTGCACCAAGTGCAACGATTAAAATGCCTAATCCATTTAAGGTTAAGCCTGATTTTCGTAAGGAAGCAAAAAAGCCCGGCCCCACTTGAATACCAATCGTATAAACAAACAGAATTAAGCCGAACTCTTGCACGAAATGTAATGTATGGCTATCTAATTTTATGCCATATTGAGTGGTAAAATGGGCAACTAAAATCCCACCAAATAGCACACCCCCAATACCCAGTCCTACACCTTTAATTTTAAAATGCCCGATCCATAGGCCAATCACGGCAACGAGGGCAAGCAAACTAATGGTAATCGCAGTTTCACTCATACCGACCTCTAATTTATTAAAAATTTAACTATTTCGGATTATATCAATTAGATTTCTTACCCGCTTGTGACAAAGTCAAAAAATGTTATCTCCATCACATTTTTTCTTGCTTAAAAATAAACACCGCCTAAAATGACCGCACTTTTTTGATTTTATAGGTTGATTATGGATTACGCTCAAGAGGCCATTAATTCGCTTTTATGGATAGCAAAAACATTAGCGATGACGGCTATTGTGTTTAGCTTTGGTATTTTCTTATTAGTCCGTTTTACCCATTGGGGAAAACAATTTTGGCAATTTGCGGGTGGGTATCTTTCACCACGCCGAAGTATTAAACCTTTGCTATTTTTCTTATTAATTGTGGCGATGACATTAGTCAGTGTGCGTATTAGCTTAGTGCATTCTGAGTGGTATAACAATATGTACACATCCTTGCAGGAATTTAATGAACCTGTGTTTTGGGATCAAATGGTGCTGTTTTGTGTGATTGCGACAAGCTCAGTGATTGCTGCATTGCTGAGCTATTATTTAGAGCAACGTTTTTCTATTGATTGGATAGAATGGTTGAATGGTCAGCTAGTCGATAAATGGATGAATAATCGCGCGTACTACAAAACGCAGTATGTTTCCGCTAACTTAGACAACCCTGATCAACGTATTCAACAAGATGTGCAATCCTATGTGCGAACTACGCTCTCTTTAAGTACTGGGGTGATTGATGCCGTCACCTCCATGATTTCTTATACGATCTTATTGTGGGGATTAGCGGGACCAATGATGGTATTTGGTACTGAAATTCCACGCATGATGGTGTTCTTGGTATTTGCTTATGTGATTATCACTACCGCGATTGCATTCCGTTTAGGGCGTCCGTTAATTATGTTGAATTTTGTCAACGAACGCTTAAACGCTAACTATCGTTATTCTTTAATTCGCATCAAAGAATATGCGGAAAGTGTGGCATTTTATGCGGGTGAGAAAGTTGAGAGTAGCCAACTTTATAAACAATTTGGCGCAGTGATCAATAACATGTGGGATATTGTTTATCGAACCTTAAAATTCTCTGGTTTTAACCTAGTAGTAAGCCAAGTTTCTGTTGTGTTCCCTTTGTTAATTCAAGTGGGGCGTTATTTCGAGAAGCAAATTAAACTCGGCGATCTGATGCAAACGCTACAAGTATTTGGTAAGTTGCATTCAAATCTTTCCTTCTTCCGTAATTCTTACGATGGTTTTGCCGGATACAAAGCCACATTAGATCGTTTAACGGGCTTTAGTTATGCGATTGATATGGCAAATCGTCAATCTACTTCCCATTTACACGAACATGAAACTGACGTGATCTTTAAGAATTTAACCATCAGTAATCCATTTGGAAAAACCTTAATTGAGAATTTAAATTTGACGTTGCCACAAGGTTCAACTCTATTAATTCAAGGTAATTCAGGCGTGGGTAAAACCACGTTGTTGAGAACTGTGGCAGGGCTTTGGGCATATTCTAAAGGGGATGTGTATTGTCCTACTCATCAGCTGTTCTTATCGCAAAAGCCTTATTTACCGCAAGGTAGTTTGTTAACGGCACTGGCTTATCCGAATGAAGAAAAGGACTTTAATTGTGATGAGATGATTGAGGTATTAAAACAAGTGTCTTTAGGGCATTTACAAGATCGTTTAGATCAAGAACAAGATTGGACACGTATTCTTTCGCTAGGTGAGCAACAGCGTTTGGCTTTTGCTCGTTTGCTATTACATAAGCCGAAAGTCGCCTTTCTGGACGAAGCCACGGCGAGTATGGATGAAGGTTTAGAAGATACGATGTATCGTCTATTAAAAGAACGCTTACCTCATACAACGGTTATTAGCGTAGGGCATCGTTCAACCTTGCAGGCTTTCCATCAGCAACAATTGATGATTTTAGGTAACGGTAAGTGGCAATTCACTGATCAAAATCAGGTATAAAATACCACTAAAATTGACTGCACTTACCTTGTTAGAAAAAATAGCGAGGTAAGTGTAGAGGATCAAGGCAAAAAATCCTGTTATCAAGCTCGATTTTTTGGTACATTTAGCACAATTTTTTTCTATGCTCAGAAATGAGTAATTTTTCACCAAACTAATGACGGAATTCTTATGTTATTCAAAAAAATTCGTGGTTTATTTTCAAACGATCTTTCTATCGATCTAGGTACAGCAAATACATTAATTTA
>CAUUXN010000114.1:0-4781 GCA_963548985.1 uncultured Haemophilus sp.
GTTGAACCTGGTTTTTTCAATGCTTTGTAGTTATTGAAGTGGAATTCAATTTGTTTGATTAATTGCGCTGGCACATCTGCAAGGCTGTTGTATGCATTGCCGGTATCGCGGTCATCTGCTGGCACACAAACGATTTTATCGTCCACTTCGCCATCATCGACGAATTTCATTACACCGATAACTTTTGCTTCAAGGAATACACCAGTTGCAAGTGGTTGACGAGTTAATAATAAAACGTCTAACTCATCGCCATCTTCGTCTAAAGTTTGTGGAATGAAACCATAGTTAGTTGGTTTTGCGAAGATCGCTGGCTCAACACGGTCTAATTGGAATGCCGCAACTTTACGGTTCCATTCGATTTTGTGGCAGCTACCTTCTGGAATTTCATTTACCACATTGATAATGCCGGCATCTACATCGCCTGGCGTTAAAATTTGATTAAAATCAGCCATTGTTTTTCCTTTTTTTGATTACGTTAAAAACTTTCAGAGTATAGCAGTTTTTAGTCGATAAAAAAACATGCGAAAAACATCCTCAAAACTGACCGCACTTTCCCGTCAGCCTGACAAAAAAAACGATTGCGCAAACGTTTACTTTTAAATAATTTGCTATAAAATAGCACGTCTTTTTTTGATTATTAACCTAGGGGACTTTATGTCAAGTTTAGAAAAAACCTTTGAACTCAGCAAACGCGGTTCAACGGTTCGTCAAGAAATCATCGCGGGTTTAACCACCTTCTTAGCCATGGTGTATTCCGTGATTGTTGTGCCTAAAATGCTTGGTGATGCAGGCTTTCCGGCTGAATCAGTGTTTATCGCAACCTGTTTAGTAGCAGGTCTTGGTTCGATTTTAATCGGCTTTTGGGCAAATGCGCCAATGGCGATTGGCTGTGCCATTTCACTAACTGCTTTCACTGCATTTAGCTTAGTCATTGGGCAAGGTGTTTCTATTCCTGTGGCATTAGGTGCCGTATTCCTCATGGGTTTGGTGTTCACCTTAATTTCGGCAACAGGTATTCGTTCATGGATTTTACGTAATCTACCGTCAAGCATTGCACACGGTGCGGGGATCGGGATCGGCTTATTCTTACTTTTAATCGCCGCAAATGGCGTAGGCTTAGTGGTCGGCAACAAAGCGGGTTTACCGGTTAAATTAGGTGATTTCACTTCGTTCCCTGTGATGATGTCTTTAATTGGCCTTGCATTCATTATCGGCTTAGAAAAAATGAAAGTGAAAGGCGGGATTTTATGGGTCATCATCGCGATTACTATCGTAGGTTTAATCTTCGATCCAAACGTCACATTCAATGGCCAAATCTTCAAAATGCCAACCTTTGGTGAAAACTCACTTTTCTTACAATTAGATTTACAAGGTGCATTACAACCTGCCATTTTACCCATTGTCTTTGCGTTAGTGATGACTGCCGTATTTGATGCAACAGGTACTATTCGTGCCGTTGCAGGACAAGCGGACTTATTAGATAAAGACGGACAAATCATCAACGGCGGTAAAGCCTTAACCTCTGACTCTGTAAGTAGCTTATTCTCAGGCTTATTCGGTACTGCTCCAGCCGCCGTTTATATCGAATCAGCAGCAGGGACAGCCGCAGGCGGTAAAACGGGTATCACCGCTATCATCGTCGGCGTATTATTCTTATTAATGTTATTCTTCCAACCACTTGCATTCTTAGTGCCTGGTTATGCAACTGCACCGGCGTTAATGTATGTAGGCTTATTAATGCTAAGCAATGTAAGCAAATTAGACTTCGATGATTTCGTGGGCGCAATGAGCGGATTAGTTTGCGCGGTATTCATCGTGCTAACTGCAAACATCGTAACCGGTATCATGCTTGGCTTTGCGGCATTAGTGATTGGCCGAATCGTGAGTGGTGATGTGAAAAAACTCAACATCGGCACGATTATCATCGCCATTGTCCTTGTCGCATTCTATGCTGGCGGTTGGGCGATTTAATTAAATACAATTTTGATAAGGCGAACGAATGGTTCGCCTTTTTTATTTCTAGCCTAAAAAACAATCGAAAAACCAACCGCACTTTTACTTTACAAATCCCTAAATCCGCCTAAAATACAGGCCTTTAATACGGCTTGCCAAAAGCAAGCTACTGACTTGAAATCAGACAAGAGAATATTATGACAACCCCATTTAAACCTGAATTACTCTCCCCTGCGGGCTCCCTTAAAAACATGCGTTACGCCTTCGCGTATGGCGCGGATGCCGTTTATGCAGGCCAACCACGTTACAGCTTACGTGTACGTAACAATGAATTTAATCATGCCAATTTAAAAATCGGGATCGATGAAGCCCATGCGCTTGGCAAAAAATTCTATGTGGTCGTAAACATTGCACCGCACAACTCCAAACTCAAAACCTTTATCAAAGATTTACAACCTGTGATCGACATGGGCCCTGATGCCTTAATTATGTCTGACCCAGGCTTAATCATGTTGGTGCGTGAAAACTTCCCGGATATTGATATTCACCTTTCTGTACAAGCGAATGCGGTAAACTGGGCAACGGTAAAATTCTGGAAACAAATGGGGTTAACGCGTGTGATTTTATCGCGCGAATTATCCATTGAAGAGATCGCTGAAATTCGCCAACACGTTCCAGATATCGAACTCGAAATTTTCGTACACGGTGCGTTATGCATGGCGTATTCTGGCCGTTGCTTACTTTCTGGCTATATCAACAAACGTGACCCAAACCAAGGTACTTGCACGAATGCTTGCCGTTGGGAATATAAAATGGAAGAAGGCACTACGGATGAAGTGGGCAACATCGTGCCAAAAATCGATCCTGCTCAACAAATCGAAGTGAAAAATGTGGCGCCAACTTTAGGCGAAGGTGCAGTAACGGATAAAGTCTTCCTTTACACCGAATCACAAAAGCCAGATGAGCAAATGACCGCTTTTGAAGATGAGCACGGCACCTACTTTATGAACTCAAAAGATCTGCGTGCCGTACAACACGTGGAAAAATTGACCGCACTTGGTGTGCATTCTTTAAAAATCGAAGGTCGTACTAAATCATTCTATTATTGCGCAAGAACCGCACAAGTTTACCGCAAAGCCATTGATGATGCGGCAGCAGGAAAACCATTTGATGAAAGCTTAATGGATACCTTGGAATCCCTTGCTCATCGTGGTTATACCGAAGGTTTCTTACGTCGTCATACGCACGATGAATACCAAAATTACGAATACGGCTACTCTATCTCTGAACGCCAACAATTTGTCGGTGAATTTACCGGTAAACGTAATGAACAAGGTATGGCTGAAATAGCGGTGAAAAACAAATTCTTGCTTGGTGATGAAGTAGAAATGATGACCCCACAAGGCAACATCGTCTTTAAGATTGAAAAAATGCTTAATCGCAAAAACGAAAATGTGGAAGCCGCACTCGGCGATGGTCACTTTGTCTTTTTAGATGTACCACAAGACATCCAACTTGATTATGCGTTGCTAATGCGTAACTTGGTCAACACCAATACGCGCAATCCACATAATTAATTTGTTAAAAAATTGTTGCATTTATTAATGAGTGTACTATAATACATCCCATACCTGATTTGTTAATTCAACAACTCATAGTATGACTCCAAATATTTTGCCCTTTCACCTTTTTGAAAGGGCTTTTTTATGCCCTAAAAATACACTCCAAAATCATATAGAGCACTCCATTTTAAAATCAATTAACTTCATATTATTTATGGAAAAATATATAAATAAATCATTCTTGACATAAAAATAAGATCAGGAGTAAATTAAGTAAAGTAATTAAAGTAACCATAAATATAAGGGATTATATTATGTTTGCAAAACTTTCCTACTACGCCCATTCCGCCCAAGACGAACTCGGCAACCTCTTGCCTTACGAACACTGGCAAACCTTGCAAAGCCATGCAAGCAATGTTGGGAATCTAGCAGCCGCATTTGCTCAAAATTTTGGAGCAGATGAGATTGCTCGTTATACAGGGCAGTTACATGATTTGGGGAAATACAGCTTACCTTTTCAAAAACGTTTAAAAGGAGAAGCAAAATCTGTGGATCATGCTACTGCCGGAGCAAAAATTGCTGTCGAACGTTGGGGCAATGTTATCGGCAAGCTGATAGCCTTTTGCATTGCGGGACACCATACCGGGTTGGCAAATGGATGTGGTGAGGGCAATAACCGCAGTACGTTGAAACAGCGTCTAGCGTTGCAATTTGGTGAAGATATTCCCGCTCTCGATAACCTATGGCAACAAGAAATCAAGCTCCCTCAAAACCTGTCCGCCCCGCCACTTAAAGCCGATGCGCATCATCCTTTTTTCTCCTACGCCTTCTTCACCCGAATGCTTTATTCTTGCTTGGTGGATGCCGATTATCTCGACACCGAAGCCTTTTATCTAAAGCTAGAAAACAAAGCCGCCGAGCGCGGCGGCTATCCCAAGTTAAACGCCTTACAGCACAATTTTAATCAATTCATCAACGCTTTCAGACGACGTATCGCCGAAGCTCCAGAGCAAACCGAAGCCGAAAAACGTAATGCCGCTTTAAACCGCCTGCGCAGCGAGATTCTCGATCATGCCGTAGAACAAGCGACACAAGCGCAAGGGCTGTTTACGCTCACTGTACCGACCGGCGGCGGCAAAACTTTTACTTCTATGGCATTCGCGCTGGAACACGCCAAACAGCACGACATGCGGCGCGTCATTTATGTCATTCCGTTCACCAGCATCATCGAACAAAATGCCGCTGAATTTCGCAAAGCCTTTGGCG
>CAUUXN010000115.1:0-4760 GCA_963548985.1 uncultured Haemophilus sp.
TCGCTGCATTAGTTGAAAAAGCAAAATCTGCACTTTAATTTTTTAAAGTTTAGATTCAAAAATTAGGACGCTGAAAAGCGTCCTTTTTTATTACCTCCAAAAAAGAAAAAACCGCTACTCAAAACTTGAATAGCGGGGAGGTCTTAATTTATAAGAAACTTCAAAAAGATAACTGCAATATGCAGTGCACTAGCAATGTATCAGACTGTGTGTTTTTGAAATAGTTCGATATTTTTGAAAAAATTTTTAAAAATATCAAAATTAAACGAAAATGAACGAATTTAGCCCTTTATAAAGGCAACGATTTGCTCTTCAATCCCTTTTTCATCTAATTTAATTTCAGCAAGTGCTTCTTGTTGTGTACCTTGCGGAATAAAGATATCAGGTAAACCAAGTTGTAAAAGTGCGGTTGTTTTTCCATGAGAATTTAGCACTTCTGAAACAGCAGAACCTGCGCCACCTTGAATCGCATTTTCTTCCAATGTCACAATGACGTCATGGGTATCCGCCATTTCTAGAATACGAGCTTCATCAATTGGTTTTACAAAGCGCATATCGACAACAGTCGCATTGAGTTTTTCTGCCACAGATAAAGCGGCAGGTAAGAGTGTACCAAAATTCAGAATCGCGATTTTTTCACCTTGACGAACCATTTTTGAACGACCAATTTCTAATTCAGCAAGTGGGGTTAATTCTACGCCGATTGCATTTCCACGCGGATAACGTACCGCAGCCGGTTTACCACATTTATAACCGGTATAAAGCATTTGGCGGCATTCATTTTCATCACTTGGTGTCATAATGATTATATTCGGAATGCAGCGCATAAAACTTAAATCAAACGCACCTTGGTGAGTTTGACCATCAGCACCTACGATACCTGCACGATCGATGGCAAAGAGAACAGGTAAGTTTTGAATAGCAACATCGTGAATAAGCTGATCATAAGCACGTTGTAAGAAGGTAGAATAAATTGCCACAACAGGTTTATAACCGCCAATTGCAAGACCGGCTGCAAAGGTAACAGCATGTTGCTCAGCGATGGCTACATCAAAATATTGTTGTGGGAATCGTTCTGAAAATTCAACCATGCCAGAACCTTCACGCATTGCAGGTGTGATGCCCACTAATTTATCGTCTTGTTCCGCCATTTCGCATAACCAATCACCGAAGATTTTTGAATAGGTTGGTTTGGCATTTGATTTCGGGAGTTGACCGCTTGTTGGGTCAAATTTTGGCACACCATGGAAACCAATAGGGTCTTTTTCTGCTGGCTCGTAACCTTTCCCTTTTTTGGTTTTGATGTGTAAGAATTGCGGTCCTTTAAGATCGCGCATATTGCTTAAGGTGGCAATTAATTCATCAATATTATGCCCATCAATTGGTCCGATATAGTTAAAACCGAGTTCTTCAAAGAGCGTACTTTCTGGCGAGAACATCACACCTTTCATGTGTTCTTCGGTTTTCTTCATAAAGTTTTTAACAGTCGGTACTTTATCTAAGATTTTTTTACTGCCGTCACGAACCGTTGAATACAATGAACCAGAGAAAATACGGGCAAGGTGATTATTTAGTGCACCGACATTTTCAGAAATAGACATTTCATTGTCATTTAAAATGACCAACATATCAGTATGTAAAGAACCCGCATGGTTTAAGGCTTCAAATGCCATCCCCGCAGTGATAGCACCGTCACCAATCACACAAACGGTTTTTCGACCTGCATTTTCACGTTCTGCCGCAACAGCAATACCTAGTCCTGCACTGATTGAAGTAGAAGAGTGACCAACACTTAATACATCGAATTCACTTTCTTCACGCCAAGGGAAGGGATGAATACCGCCTTTTTGGCGAATGGTGGACATTTGATCTCGACGCCCAGTCAAAATTTTGTGTGGATAAGCTTGATGGCCCACATCCCAAATTAATTGATCAAAAGGAGTTTTAAAAATGTAGTGTAGTGCAACCGTTAATTCAACGGTACCAAGGCCAGATGCTAAATGACCACTGGTTTGACTAACGGACTCCAACAGATAACTCCGTAATTCCTGACAAAGTTGCGGAAGCTGATCTTTATTCAACAGACGCAAATCTTCCGGCGAATTAATTAAGGATAAAAGAGGATAGTTGTTCATATATTCGTTAGTCCTAAAATGTGAAAAAAGTGACCGCACTTTGAAAAATCAAAGTCAGTGCTGTCACCATTAACTTTTACGATTGACAATAAATTCAGCTAATGCACGCAATGCAGTGGTATCAAAAGGTAAATTGTCTAATTCATGTAAGGCGGTTTGATAGAGTTCTTGGGCTTTTTGTTTCGCGCCCTCTAACCCTAACAGCTTTGGATAAGTGCTTTTATCTAAACCTAAATCAGACCCCACCGGTTTACCGATTTCCGCACTATCACCTTCAATATCTAAAATGTCATCTTGTACTTGGAAAGCTAAACCAATAGCTTGTGAATAACGTTCTAGTTGTTGCTCTAATTCTTTGTTTTCAAAGTGAGGAGAGCAGATAAAACCCAGTTTTAATGCGGCCGTTAGCAATGCACCAGTTTTATTGCGATGAATAAGTTCTAATTCGTCTAAATTAACTTGTTTATGCTCAGAAATTAAATCTAAACTTTGCCCTAAACACATGCCTTGTACGCCAGATGCTTGAGCTAAGACTTTCACTAATTGCAATTTTTGTTCTGCAGAAAGAGAAGGGGCTTCAGTAAGAATTTCAAAGGCAAAAGTTTGTAACGCATCGCCAGCTAAAATAGCAGTCGCTTCATCAAAAGCAATATGACATGTTGGTTGACCACGACGAAGTTCATCGTTGTCCATGGCAGGCAAATCATCATGGATTAAAGAATAAGCATGAATAGATTCAATGGCTGCCGCCGCGTAATCTAAAGCTGGCATTTCTGCGCCCAGCATTTCTCCCGTTGCATAGACAAGGAAAGGACGAACGCGTTTGCCGCCTAGCAATAAGCCATATTTCATGGCATCACGCAAAGGGGCATTATAAGAGTCAATTTCTTCAAATTGATTGGCTAAAAACTGATTAATGCGATCTTGAACTTGTTTAAGTTCAGTGCCGAATTGATAACTCATGGATTATTCGTCCCCTTGATAATCACTTAATGGGGCTGTTTCGCTTTTTTGTAATAAAATTTGAATGCGTTGTTCTGCTTGTTGCAAGCGCTCTTGACCAAGTTGAGCCAATTTAATACCGTTTTCAAATTCTTTCAGCGCATCTTCCAATGGTAATTCACCGCTTTCAAGTTTTGTCACAATTGTTTCTAATTGTGCAAGTGTTGTTTCAAAATCAGGTTCAGCATTTGCTGGTTTACGCGCCATTAAATTATCCTTTTCAGATGAATAAATTGCTCCGTATTGTACTTGATTTTTATAGGGATGTTAAAAACTTATTTCAAAGTGCGGTCAGTTTTTCGTGAGAATTTGAACTTTGTGGGATCTGGAATTTAGCGTACAATACGGCCATTTTTTATTATTCACAGATTATTATGAAATTTATCGTTAAACTTTTTCCTGAAATTATGATTAAAAGCGAAACCGTGCGTAAGCGTTTCGCAAAAATTTTGACCTCAAATATCCGCAATATTTTACAGAAATATGATGAAGAAACGGCGGTTGTTCGTCATTGGGATTACATTGAAGTGCGGTCAAAAAATGAAGCCAATCGTGAAGAGTTGATTGCGCTTTTACAACGCATTCCGGGGATCCATCATTTTTTAGAAGTGGAAGAAAAACCGTTTACCGATTTGCATCATATCTTTGAATTGACGTTAGCGGATGTCGCTGCTCAACTAGAAAACAAAACCTTTTGTGTACGTGTAAAACGCAAAGGGAAACATGATTTTAGTTCCATTGAAGCAGAACGTTATATCGGTGGTGGTTTAAATCAGCATATTGAAAGCGCAAAAGTTCGCTTAAAAAATCCTGATGTGACGGTGCGTATTGATATTGAAGATGACAAAATGATGCTGGTGAGAGCTCGTCATGTTGGCTTAGGCGGTTATCCAATTGGGACGCAAGAAGACGTGCTTTCATTGATTTCAGGTGGCTTTGACTCTGGCGTATCCAGTTATATGCTTATTCGCCGTGGTTCACGTGTGCATTATTGTTTCTTCAATTTAGGTGGTGCAGCTCATGAAATTGGCGTGAAACAAATGGCTTACCATATTTGGAATCGTTATAGTTCATCGCATAAAGTCCGCTTTATTGCCATTCCTTTTGAAGGCGTAGTGGGCGAGATTTTAGAGAAAGTCGATAATGGCCAAATGGGCGTCGTGTTAAAACGAATGATGGTGCGAGCTGCAAGTAAAGTTGCACAACGTTTTGATATTCAAGCTATTGTTACCGGTGAGGCACTCGGACAAGTTTCGAGCCAAACTTTAACCAATTTGCGCTTAATTGATGAAGCATCCGATGCGTTAGTATTACGTCCACTCATCACCCATGATAAAGAACAAATTATCGCGATGGCGAAAGAGATTGGTACGGATGATATTGCTAAATCAATGCCGGAATTCTGTGGGGTGATTTCTAAAAATCCAACAATCAAAGCGGTACGTGAAAAAATTCTTGAAGAAGAAAATCACTTTGATTTCGGCGTGTTGGAAAGTGCGGTTGAAAATGCACAATATTTAGATATTCGCCAAATTGCAGAAGAAACTGAGAAAGAAGTGGTAGAAGTGGATACCATTTCAGTGCTTGGTGAAAACGATATTATTTTAGATATTCGTAGCCCTG
>CAUUXN010000116.1:0-4624 GCA_963548985.1 uncultured Haemophilus sp.
ATTACAGGCTGGCTGGCAAAACGTTTTGGTGAAGTGCGGTTATTTTTAATCGCAACACTATTATTCGTGCTAGCCTCTTGGCTTTGTGGTATTGCAAATAGCTTGGAAATGTTGATCGTTTTTCGCGTCCTTCAAGGTGCGGTAGCCGGCCCAATTATCCCCCTTTCTCAAAGCTTATTATTGAATAACTACCCGCCTGAAAAACGCGGAATGGCATTGGCCTTTTGGTCAATGACGATCGTCGTCGCCCCAATTTGTGGCCCGATCTTAGGCGGTTGGATCAGCGATAATATTCACTGGGGTTGGATTTTCTTTATCAACGTTCCGATTGGGCTTGCCGTTGTCTTAATCAGTTGGAAAATTTTAGAAGGCCGAGAAAGTAGAATTTCTCATCAACCAGTTAACACTATTGGGCTTATTTTATTGGCGCTTGGCGTCGGTGCGTTACAATTAATGCTGGATCAAGGTCGTGAGCTAGATTGGTTTAATTCCACTGAAATTGTGGCACTTACCATTATCGCGGCGGTAGGTTTAATCGCCCTCATCATTTGGGAACTCACGGACGATAATCCAGTTGTGGATGTCTCCTTATTCAAATCCCGAAATTTCACCGTAGGTTGTGTTTCAACCAGCCTTGCTTTCTTGGTGTATTCAGGGACGGTCGTGCTTATCCCGCTTCTGCTCCAACAGGTTTACAACTATACAGCAACATGGGCGGGGCTTGCGGCTGCACCAGTGGGATTATTACCGATTCTACTTGCACCTATTATCGGGAAATTCGGCAATAAAATTGATATGCGGATTTTAATCACCGTCAGTTTTATGGTTTATGCGCTCACCTTTTATTGGCGAGCCGTGACCTTTGAACCTGAAATGACCTTTATGGATGTGGCATTACCGCAATTTGTGCAAGGATTAGCCGTTGCTTGTTTCTTTATGCCGCTAACAACCATTACCCTTTCAGGTTTACCGCCCGAAAAAATGGCTTCGGCATCGAGTTTATTTAATTTCCTTCGAACCCTTGCCGGCTCAATAGGCACATCTCTCACGACATTTATGTGGTATAACCGCGAAGCCGTGCATCACACGCAACTCACAGAAGTCATTAATCCATATAATCCAATTTCCCAACAATTCTTCCAAACTATGGGGAGTTTTGGTTTAAGTGAAGAACAAACGGCATCATATATTGCCAGACAAATCACTGCTCAAGGCTTTATTATTGGTGCTAACGAGATCTTCTTAGTCTCCGCGATAACGTTCATTTCCTTGGTTGTTCTCATTTGGTTTGCTAAACCACCGTTCAGTAGCAAACATTAAAAACATCCAAAAAAATAACCGCACTTTAATGATGTTCAAAAGTGCGGTTGGTTTTTCTAGCCTTTTGCCAAAATGTCTTTTAGGAATCTCGCGGTATGAGAACCTTTGACTTTAGCCACGTCTTCCGGTGTGCCTGTCGCGATGATTTGACCGCCGCCACTGCCCCCTTCAGGGCCAAGATCCACAATCCAGTCTGCAGTTTTGATCACATCTAAGTTGTGTTCGATCACCACAATAGTATTGCCTTGATCGCGCAAGCGATGTAACACTTCGAGAAGTTGTTTAATATCGGCAAAATGCAAGCCGGTTGTCGGTTCATCCAAAATATAAAGGGTTTTACCGGTATCGCGTTTTGAAAGCTCTGTCGCTAACTTAACGCGTTGTGCCTCACCACCTGAAAGCGTGGTAGAAGACTGACCTAAACGAATGTAAGACAAGCCCACATCCATTAGGGTTTGCAATTTACGCGCAATCATTGGGATGGCATCAAAAAACTCGCGCGCTTCCTCTACCGTCATATCTAACACTTGGTGAATAGTTTTGCCTTTGTATCGGATCTCCAAGGTTTCACGGTTATAGCGTTTGCCTTTACATTGATCACAAGGTACATACACATCCGGTAAGAAATGCATTTCCACTTTTAGCACGCCATCACCTTGGCATGCTTCACAACGACCACCGCGTACGTTAAAACTAAAACGTCCTGGGTTATAACCACGCGCACGTGCTTCTGGCACGCCCGCAAATAATTCACGAATTGGGGTAAATAACCCCGTGTAAGTCGCTGGGTTAGAACGCGGTGTACGACCGATCGGACTTTGGTTAATATCGATCACTTTGTCAAAATATTCCAAGCCTTTAATGGATTTATAAGGCGCAAAATCCGTTTTTTCCGCACGATTTAAGGCGTTTTGTGCCAATGGGAATAACGTATCATTAATTAGCGTTGATTTGCCTGAACCTGACACCCCTGTGATACAAGTAAATAAGCCCACTGGAATTTCTAAATTCACGCCTTTCAGGTTGTTCCCTGTCGCCCCTTTTAATTTTAAAAGTTTGCTTTTATCAAGTGCGGTTCGTTTTTTCGGAATTTCAATTTTTTCTTTGCCCGATAAGAACTTACCCGTAATCGAATTTGGGTTCGCCATAATTTCTTTGGCGGTGCCTTGTGCGATTACTTGACCACCATGCACACCTGCTCCAGGGCCAATATCAATAATATGATCGGCTTCTCGAATGGCATCTTCATCATGTTCCACCACAATCACGGTGTTGCCCAAATTACGCAAATGAATCAGCGTATTTAACAGACGTTCATTATCGCGTTGATGCAAACCGATAGAAGGTTCATCCAACACATACATGACGCCCACTAAGCCCGCACCAATCTGACTCGCAAGACGAATACGTTGGGCTTCACCACCTGAAAGGGTCTCGGCAGAACGAGAAAGGGAAAGATAATTCAAACCCACATTCACTAAGAATTCTAACCGTTCTCTGATCTCTTTCAGGATTTTTTCTGCAATTTGTGCTTTTTGACCGGTTAAAGTAAGCCCTTGGAAAAACTCAAGGCTTTCACCAATGCTTTTCTCTGAAATTTGCGGCAAGTTAATGCTGCCAATATACACGTTTCGAGCTTCAGGGCGAAGACGCGAGCCGCCACAATCTGCACAAGGTCGGTTACTGATATTTTTCGCCAATTCTTCGCGTACAGACATGGATTCCGTTTCTTTATAACGGCGCGCCATATTATTTAAAATCCCTTCAAAAGGATGTTTACGGATCACCACATCGCCACGGTCATTCATGTATTGGAATTCAATTTCTTCCTTGCCTGAACCGTGCATCACAATATCTTTAATTTTTTGTGACAAATCTTCGTATGGCGTTTCAATATCAAATTTATAATGCTTCGCCAACGAGGTAAGCATTTGATAGTAATAGAAATTGCGACGATCCCAACCTTTCACCGCACCACCTGCGAGGGAAATACTTTCATTTTGCACCACACGGCTTTCATCAAAGAACTGCTGAACACCTAAGCCATCACAAGTCGGACACGCCCCTGCCGGGTTATTAAATGAGAATAAGCGAGGCTCTAATTCTGGTACGGAATAGCCACAATGCGGACAAGCAAAATTCGCCGAGAAAACTAATTCTTCAGCATTAGGATTATCCATATCAGCCACCACAGCCGTACCACCAGAAAGCTCCAATGCTGTCTCAAAAGATTCTGCCAAACGTGTGGCTAAATCTGACCGCACTTTAAAGCGATCCACCACCACTTCAATGGTATGTTTTTTCTGTAAAGCAAGTTCTGGTGGATCGGATAAATCACAGATTTCACCATCAATTCTTGCACGAATATAACCTTGTGCCGCCAAGCTATCTAACAGCTTAACATGCTCACCTTTACGATTTTTCACCACGGGCGCAAGCAACATCATTTTGCTTTCTTCAGGCAAGCTTAAGACTTTATCCACCATTTGGCTGATGGTTTGCGCCGTTAATGGCACATCATGATCTGGACAACGCGGCTCCCCTACGCGAGCAAACAGCAAACGCAGGTAATCATAAATTTCGGTGATCGTGCCCACGGTTGAACGCGGGTTATGAGAAGTGGATTTTTGCTCAATAGAAATCGCTGGCGACAAGCCCTCAATCGAATCCACATCCGGTTTTTCCATCAAAGAAAGGAACTGACGCGCATAAGCAGAAAGCGATTCCACATAACGGCGCTGCCCTTCCGCATAAAGCGTATCAAATGCTAAAGAAGATTTACCCGAACCGGACAAGCCTGTAATCACAATTAATTTATCGCGCGGAATGGTTAAATTGATGTTTTTGAGGTTGTGGGTTCTAGCCCCACGAATGTCGATAGTATCCATAAAAAAAGCGATTGCCTTAAGAAAATAAATTCAAAAATTGCGACTATTATCGCATATTTCAATATCTGTGCAAATATCCAGTTAATTTTTATGGATCTTTTGTTTCTTTTAAGGCAAAATAACCAAAATTTTTCACCTTATTTCTAAAATATAGAGGATTCTATGGCAGGTATTAATAAAGTAATCATCGTGGGTAATTTAGGTAATGATCCTGAAATCCGCACGATGCCAAATGGCGAAGCGGTAGCAAATATCAGCGTAGCAACAAGTGAAAGCTGGACAGATAAAAACACAGGTGAACGCCGTGAAGTGACCGAATGGCACCGTATCGTGTTATATCGTCGTTTAGCGGAGATTGCGGGTCAATACTTACGCAAAGGTTCACAAGTTTATGTTGAAGGTCGTTTAAAAACCCG
>CAUUXN010000117.1:0-4590 GCA_963548985.1 uncultured Haemophilus sp.
GTCTATTTGCTGGAATAGATAGTGAAGCATTAACATTATTTAATTGTCCGCTTGAGTTTGTCATTTTTACAGCAGAGAGAGACCCCCATTCAGGACCATTTGTTGGACTGGTTGGATTAATCGAACATTGATTCAACATAGCTCCACTTTGTCCTGTAATAGTCACACCACTACTATTACAAGCTACGTCGGCTGCTAGCGCTGAATTTACCAATCCAAGAGTTACAGCCACCAAACTCACTTTAAAAGTGCGGTTAAAAATTTTATTGTTTTTCATATGAATTCCTTTGGATTATAAAAAAGCCAACTTATTGAATAAGCTGGCTTGAATTTTACCGATTTAATGATTAACCTGCAACAGCGATACGTTTCATATCTGTCATGTAGCCACGTAACTCTTGACCGATTAATTCAACCGGGTGGTTACGGATTGCATCGTTTACATCGCGTAAGGTGATGTTGTCGATAGCGACCGCTGGTGTTGGCTCGCCTAAGTCACCTTTTTGTAAGGTTGGAATAATTTCTTTAGCAAGAATAGGGGTCGCTACGTTAGAGAATAAGTAGTTACCGTATTCTGCAGTATCAGAAATTACCACGTTCATTTCGTATAAACGTTTACGCGCGATAGTGTTAGCGATTAACGGTAATTCGTGAAGTGATTCATAGTAAGCTGACTCTTCATAGATACCGCTTGCTACCATTGCATCAAAGGCTAATTCAACACCCGCTTTCACCATTGCTACCATTAATACGCCGTTATCAAAGTATTCTTGTTCAGAAATTTTGATGCCGTCTGCTTTTGGTGCGTTTTCAAAGGCAGTTTTGCCAGTTGCTTCACGCCATGCTAATAAATCTTTGTCGCCATTTGCCCAGTCAGCCATCATAGTTGCTGAGAAGTGACCGCTGATGATGTCATCCATGTGTTTGTAATATAAGAAACCAAGACTTTCTTTGATTTGTTCAGCAAGTTCAAATGCACGTAATTTTGCGCTGTTTGATAAGCGATCCATCATTAATGTGATACCGCCTTGTTTTAAGGCTTCAGTAATAGTTTCCCAACCGTATTGGATAAGTTTGCCTGCGTATGCTGGATCTTTACCGTCAGCAACAAGTTTATCGTAACATACGATTGAACCTGCTTGTAACATACCGCAAAGAATGGTTTGTTCACCCATTAAGTCAGATTTTACTTCTGCGACGAACGAAGATTCTAATACGCCTGCACGGTCACCACCGGTTGCAGCTGCCCATGCTTTTGCAATTGCCATACCTTCGCCACGAGGGTCATTTGCAGGGTGAACCGCGATTAATGTTGGTACACCGAAACCACGTTTGTATTCTTCACGTACTTCAGTACCTGGACATTTTGGTGCAGTCATGACTACAGTGATGTCTTCACGGATTTGCTCACCCACTTCAACGATGTTGAAACCGTGTGAGTAACCGAATGCAGAATCTTTTTTCATTAATGGCATCACATCAGCCACCACTTTAGAGTGTTGTTTGTCTGGCGTTAAGTTAATCACTAAGTCTGCAGTTGGGATTAACTCTTGGTAAGTGCCCACTTTAAAACCATTTTCAGTTGCACGTTGGAATGAAGCACGTTTTTCCGCAATCGCTTCAGGGCGTAATGCATAAGAAATGTCTAAGCCAGAGTCACGCATATTTAAACCTTGGTTTAAACCTTGCGCACCACAACCTACGATAACGATTTTTTTGCCTTTTAAGTAGTTGCAACCGTCAGCAAATTCGCTGCGATCCATAAAACGACAACGACCTAATTGATCTAATTTTTCGCGTAAATTTAATGTGTTGAAATAGTTAGCCATTTTTCATCCTTAATATGATGTTGATTAATGTTTGTATGAGGTTGTGTTTGAATATAGTTTTTTGTTGTGTCATGGATTATAAGATTTTTAATTATTGCGTAAAGTGATATTATTGACACTTAGTGTTGCATTTTTTGCAACGATATTTGCATTTTAGTGATACATATGAACTTTCAAGACCTTCAAATATTTCTTCATCTTGCGGACACACAAAATTTTGCTAAAACCGCTACGCAAAATCATATGTCGCCGTCTACGCTTTCACGCCAGATTCAACGAATGGAAGAGGAATTAGAACAATCTTTATTTATTCGTGATAATCGCCAAGTTCGTTTAACCGAACAAGGTGAGAGATTTCTGCAATTTGCGAAAGCAGAATGGCAAAACTGGCAACAGTTTAAGCGCCAATTGCGGGATAATTCAGCGGAATTAAGCGGAGAGTTACGCTTATTTTGTTCGGTAACGGCTTCATATAGCCACTTGCCGCAGGTGTTAGCCAAATTTCGTTCTCATTATCCAAAGGTTGAAATTCAATTGACTACTGGTGACCCCGCTTCTGCGGTGCAATTCATTCAATCGGAACAGGTGGATCTTGCTTTGGCGGGAAAACCGAATAATCTGCCGACAGGATTAGAGTTTTATAAGATTGATGATATTTCCCTTTCATTAATTGCCCCTCGAGTCGCTTGTTTAGCCACACAATTATTGCAAGAAGAGCCCATCAATTGGCAGCAAATGCCTTTTATTTTGCCATTGGATGGAATGGCGCGGCAGCGTATTGAACAATGGTTACGTAGCAAACACATTAAACATCCAAAAATTTATGCCACAGTAGCGGGGCACGAAGGTATCGTACCAATGGTAGCGCTCGGTTTTGGATTAGCGATGTTGCCTGATGTGGTGATTGATAATAACCCGATGTCAAAAGACGTGTCTCGTTTAAATTTAGACAATCCAGTCGAGGCATTTGATTTAGGCGTTTGTGTGCAAAAAAGAAATTTAGCGAATCCCCTAATTCGTGCATTTTGGGAGATGTTAGACTAAAATAATAAGCAGAATTAACCTAAGGATTTATTATGTTAAGAGGCATACTTATTTCACTTTTAGCCTCGCTTTTATTTGGCTATATGTATTATTTTTCCACGCTACTGAAACCGCTCAGTGGCACGGATATTTTCGGCTACCGAATGCTATTTACATTCCCTTTCGTTGCCCTTTCCGTCATCATGTTTAAACAAAAACAGGTATTGGCAGAGCATTTAAAACGCATCAAAAAACAACCGCTATTTGCTCTTTCCTATATTATTTGTGGTGCATTAATGGGTTATCAAATGTGGCTCTTTTTGTGGGCACCCAATAATGGTAGCTCCTTAAGTGTCTCTTTCGGTTATTTATTGTTACCAATTGTGATGGTGGCTGCGGGGCGACTCATTTTTAAAGAAAGGATTTCAACATTGAAATTCATTGCCGTATTAATTGCGGCAGTAGGGGTGATTTCTAACATCGTTTTGAAAGGCGAATTATCTTGGGAAGCTATTGTTATCTGTGTGGGGTATACCACTTACTTCTCGATACGAAAAGCCCTGAAAAATACCGATCTCGGTGCTTTTTGCTTAGAAATGATCGCATTATTGCCAGTTAGCATTTACTTTGCCCTTCAAACCGATTTTGCCACCGTGCAGGAATTGAATCCTAATATTTGGGGATTATTGGTATTGCTGGGGCTCATTAGTGGTTCAGCATTGATTGCTTATGTTATTGCTAGCAATATGCTGCCGATGAATTTGCTTGGCCTTTTAGGTTATGTTGAAACCATTTTGATGGTGATTATTTCATTTTTAATTGGAGAGGAAATGGATACGGACAGCTATCCGTTATTCATTTGTTTAGTATTGGCGATGAGCCTGATTATTTTTGATGGCGTGTATAAACAACGCGCAAAGGGAAAAAATCATGTCGTTTAAAGAAATTAGCCCAGAGCAAGCGTGGGAAATGGTGCAAAATGGTGCCATGCTTGCAGACATTCGGGATCCACAACGTTTCACCTATTCTCATGCGAAAGGGGCTTTTCATTTAACCAACCAAAGCTTTTTACAATTTGAAGAACAGGTGGACTTTGACTCCCCGATTATCGTGAGTTGTTATCATGGCGTGAGCAGCCGAAACGTGGCAACTTTCCTTGTTGAGCAAGGCTATGAAAATGTATTTAGCGTCATTGGTGGGTTTGATGGCTGGGAGAAAGCCGGTTTACCAATAGAAACGGCTTATTAATATTTTTTGATTTAAAGTGCGGTGAAATTCACCGCACTTTTCTTTTTGTCTCGCTATTGTTTATCCACAATCGCTTTCAACATCGTGTAAGATTGGGCTTGCTTTTGTTCATCAAAAATATAGCTCACTGCCATAATTTCATCAAAATGTACCCGTTCACGTAATTGCTTGAGTTGAAAATCCACGCTTTCAGGACTACCGATAAGCGAACAAGCAGTCATTTGTTCCACTACTGCACGCTCTTGGTTGTAAATCGGGATTTCCTCGAAATCGACTGGGCCAAAGTGTGGTTTCTTTTGGGCGTGCATTTGAGTTTTCCAAACATCTTCTTCTGAAGCCATAGGCGGTTGTAAATTTTGTTGCGCATTAGTCACTATACTTAAGAAAAATAGTGTTTGTGTTGTCGCCAGTTGTTTCGCTTCTTTATCGGTTTCAGCAACAATCGCGTTCACACCTAAGATGACATAAGGTTCAGCAAGATAGGTAGAAG
>CAUUXN010000118.1:0-4582 GCA_963548985.1 uncultured Haemophilus sp.
CTGACTTTTCTATTATTCACCGTTAAAACTGACCGCACTTTACAGCGTTAATTGATGCTCGTAGAATACGCCGCTTATTTATAAATAGGAAAAATTATGCGTAATCAAACAAAACTTCATCTTCAACAATTACAGCTTGCTATGCAAAAGCTTGATTTATGGCAAGCCGCGCCTCCTGCACAAGAAGCTTTTTTAAGCCAAGAGCCTTTTGCGATTGATACCATGTCGCCAGAAGAGTGGTTGCAATGGATTTTCATCCCAAGAATGTTCGCCTTACTTGAAAGCGGGGCAGATTTACCTTCACAAATTGCGGTGTCGCCTTATTTAGAAGAAGCATTTAAAGAAGCAGAAGAAGATTTTTTAGTGGAATTATTAACACCATTACGTGAATTAGAAGCCTTATTACAAAATCAATAAATGTTAGAAATTTTATATCAAGATGAATATCTTGTAGCCGTCAATAAGCCAGCAGGCATGTTGGTGCATCGTAGTTGGCTTGATACTCATGAAACGCAATTTGTGATGCAAACCTTGAGAGATCAAATCGGGCAGCATGTTTTTCCTATTCATCGATTAGATCGCCCTACATCAGGTGTATTACTATTTGCCTTAAATAGTGAAATAGCAAATTTAATGTGTCAGCAATTTGAACAGAAAACGGTGCAAAAATCTTATTTAGCGATTGTGCGAGGATATTTGCAAGGCGAAGGACGGATTGATTATCCCCTTAAAATCCAATTAGATAAGATCGCGGATAAATTTGCGCAAGAAGATAAAGCGCCTCAAGAGGCGGTGACGGATTATGAAGGCTTAAAAATTGTGGAAATGTCTTATGCGGTAGGGCGTTATCAAACCGCGAGATATTCATTGGTGAGATTAGTTCCTAAAACGGGTAGAAAACACCAGTTACGACGCCACATGAAGCATATTTTTCATCCTATTTTAGGTGATACACAATATGGTGATTTACATCAAAATCGTGCTTTAACCGAATATTCTGGCTGTCAGCGTTTATTTTTACACGCAGATACACTTATTTTTGAGCATCCTATTCATTTTACCAAAATAGAAATTAAGGCTGGTTTAGATGAACAATGGAAGCACGTGATGGAATTATTTAATTGGTCTATTTAACGAGAAAAAATAATGTTAGATATTAATTTAACCCACGAACAGCAACAAAAAGCAGTAGAACAAATTCAGGAATTAATGGCGCAAGGAATTAGTAGTGGTGAAGCCATCCAAATTGTGGCAAAAGCGTTACGTGAAATTCATCAAAAAGATGGGAAAGAAAATTCTGAAAGTAAATAAATAAAAATTTTGTGATCAATGTATCATTTTTAAAGTTTCCTTGTTGCATAAAAAAATAAAATGTTTGAATATATTTCCAATTGAGGTGATAAGGCATGAGTCTTATTGTTTTTAAGTATTAAGGGCGAAGCCTATAGAGGTCTACTATGGAAATTGGTGTAGTAAAATGGTTTAACAACGCAAAAGGATTTGGGTTTATTTCTGCAGAAGGCGTGGATACAGACATTTTTGCACATTATTCAGCGATTGAAATGGATGGTTACCGTTCATTAAAAGCAGGTCAACGCGTGCAATTTGAAGTGATTCACGGCGACAAAGGATCTCACGCCACAAAAATTATTCCGATTGCGGAATAGGCGAAACGCTAAAACGTTTCAAAAATCTTCTCTATTTAGCATAATCAAAAGCCAAGATTTCGGTCTTGGCTTTTTTTCATCTTATTTATTGAGTAAGTTTTTTAAACCGGCTTTCATCG
This sequence comes from uncultured Haemophilus sp., assembly GCA_963548985.1. Taxonomy (GTDB): domain Bacteria; phylum Pseudomonadota; class Gammaproteobacteria; order Enterobacterales; family Pasteurellaceae; genus Haemophilus_D. The sequence goes on from CAUUXN010000118.1 coordinate 1,787, forward strand.
CCGTCATTTGGCTTTCATATAATGCTTTGCTTTCACGTTCATCAATCATATAGGTGATGGTTTCAGAAAGTGTCATTTTCATTTTTCGTGAATATTTAGACAAACGAAGCCAAACGCCGTATTCTAAATCAATAGATTTCTTCTTCGTTGTTTGTTTTTCTGCATTAAAAAAGCGTTTACGTCTTGCACGAATAGCCTGATCAAGCTTAATAGGTAAATCAAGAGAAAGGTGATTTTTAATCCATTCCTCAATTTTTGAGGGATAATTCTGACATTCTATTAATTCTTGAACTTTGCTTTCTTCTAAGCTTTTTTCTTCATAACGGGTTATTTTTTCCCCTTCGCGATGTTTGCGAATGAGATAAATCCATTTCCAGTTTGCTTCTTGGTTTTCTAATTTTTGATATTTCATCGTTTTATTATACTTTTTAGTGACGTGGTAACCTCATAAATATACGCGCTTTAAACAAAATTTTCCAGTAGATTTTTATAACGGATTTTCACTCAGGGTGAAGTGTGCGATAATACCGTCAATTTAATTAAAGCGAGATATGTCGTGACTTCAACATCTTCGGAACAAGCCTTAAATTGGCAAGCCTTACAACCAGAATTATCGATTACTGAACTTTCAGCTGAAAAGGCTGATTTTTGGTCATTACAAAAACATGCCACAAAAGCGATTTCTTTATTCTTAAAACAACCTCGTCGTTCTTTGTTGGTTTTAAAAGCGGATGATCAAGCAGAATATGCTGATTTATTAGCAGAACTTATTCGCCAAGAACAGCCCAAAGAGCGGTCAGTTTTTGGGGTAAATTATGTGGTTGAGCAGGGGGATTCTTTTTCTTTCCCTCGTATTTATACTGAGCCCGCTCAATCACTTGCTGATAATTTTGCCGCACAAGGTGACGTGTTGAAGGCATTACATGCCGATCAATTTAGCCTTTTTGGTAGTGTGCGCGTTCATCCTAGTTCGCAAGATATTTTGCTCACACCAGGTTTAGTGCATCAAGCCAATGGTGGCGTTTTGATTTTAAGTGCAGCAACGATGCTAAGCCAATTTGATTTATGGCAACGCTTAAAACATATTTTGCAAACGCAAACTTTTGATTGGTATTCAGCCCATCCATTTAAAACCTTGCCTTGTGATATTCCAAGTTATCCACTTAATTTAAAAGTAGTGATTTTAGGCAACCGCACTGAAATTGCGACCTTAGGTGAATTAGAAGAAGATCTTTACAGCTTGGCTGATTATGCTGAAATTGAAAGCTATTATTCTGTTGCACAACCGAAAGCACAAGAAAATTGGGCTAATTATGTGTTGGCATTAGCCTCAAAATATGAACTCGATTTAGATTTGTCCGCATTAAATAAACTCTACCAGTTATTGGTGCGTGAGAGTGAAGATCGCTTTTTAATTAACATTTCACCGTTAAAAACAACAGAAATGTTACTCAACGCTGCGACGTTGTCACAAAAACAAACCTTAAGTGCGGTTGATTTTGAGCAAGCTTTTAAACAAAAGAACGAACAGCATGGTTTTTTACGTGAACGCACTTATGCAGATATTCTCAACGAACAAATTTATGTAGAAACCAATGGTGAAATTGTTGGGCAAATAAATGGCTTGTCTGTGATTGAATATCCAGGCACCCCTGTTTGTTTCGGAGAACCTTCTCGTATCAGTTGTTTAGTGCAGTTTGGTGATGGTGAAGTTGTGGATGTGGAGCGTAAAAACGAATTAGCGGGTAATCTCCACGGGAAAGGCATGATGATTTCAGAAGCTTGCTTGGCAAGTATCTTAGAGTTGCCATCACAGTTACCATTTTCTGCGTCTTTAGTATTTGAGCAATCTTATGGTGAAATTGACGGTGATAGTGCATCTTTAGCTATTTTCTCCGTATTAGTCAGTGCATTATCTGATTTGCCATTGCCACAAAATATTGCCATTACCGGTACCATCGACCAATTTGGTTTAGTGCATGCAGTAGGTGGAGTGAATGATAAAATTGAAGGCTTTTTTACCATTTGCCAACGTCGTGGTTTAACGGGCAAACAAGGGGTGATTATTCCTGCGACGACGATTCAACAACTAAGCTTATCTGATGAAGTGGTTGAGGCAGTGAAAAATGAGCAGTTCTTTATCTATCAAGTCGAGGATATTTATCAAACAGCCAAAATCTTATTTGACCGCGATTTATTGGAAGAGAAAGAAGAATATGCGAAGGGTAAAGAGCCTATTGCGCGTCTAATTCAAAATCGGATTGCTTTCCGTTCGGAAACGCCGAAAAAAAGCTGGTTAGATTTCTTTAAATCTTAATTTCTTAAAAGCGAACCTTGTGTTCGCTTTTCTTTTATCTTAATTTCACTGACTGATCCGACAAGTTGAGCTAACAAGTGTTCGCTGTTTACATTTCTTATAAATCCTCATAGAATCCTTACTTATTGGTTGTAACCAAGCAAAACTATATATACAAGGAAATAAAAAATGGAAAACACCTGTACACCAAACATTAAAAGTAGCTACACCTATGAAGATTTATTAGCTTCTGGTCGTGGTGAATTATTTGGTAAAGAAGGCCCGCAACTTCCAGCACCAACGATGTTGATGATGGATCGCATTGTAAAAATGACCGAAGACGGCGGTGCGTTTGGTAAAGGGTATATTGAAGCGGAATTAGATATTCATCCAGATTTACCGTTTTTTGGTTGTCACTTTATTGGTGACCCAGTCATGCCTGGCTGCTTAGGCTTAGATGCGATGTGGCAATTAGTCGGTTTCTTCCTTGGCTGGGTAGG
>CAUUXN010000119.1:0-4559 GCA_963548985.1 uncultured Haemophilus sp.
ACAAAATCGCGAAAATTTTCTTAATAAATTAGCGGCGAAAATGGGTAAAGCCCGTGCTATCATACCTGAACCGATGGATGTACCAGTCAATACATACCCAACTGAGCGTTTAACTCATTTAAGTGCGGTTGATTTAGCGAATGAATTTACCAATTCTGCTAAAACCATGATGGTGGATGTAAATGTGTGTAGAGAGTCTGATGCAGTACAAACCTTACTTGCTCTCTGTGAAAAATATGGCGGCGGTGATGTTGTGCTTAATTCCGATGAAAGATTGACCGCACTTGGTATTCCAGCGGCGCTTGAAGCGAAATATACTTGCCATACATGGTCACCAGAAACGGCACAAGATAATATTAGTTTTTCTGAAAAAGCTAATCTTGGTGTGGTTTATGCAGAATATGGTTTGGCGGAAACTGGCGGAATCGTCTTATTCTCTAGTGCAGATCGTGGACGTTCAGTGAGTTTATTACCTGAAAAATCGATTGTTGTTGTACGTAAAAGCCAAGTACTTCCACGTGTTGCACAAGTGGCGAAAGTATTACACGATAAAGCACAACAAGGCGAGCGTATGCCATCTTGTATCAATATTATCTCAGGTCCAAGTTCAACGGCAGATATTGAATTGATTAAAGTGATTGGCGTACATGGCCCAGTAGCAAAAATCTATTTAGTCATTGACGACTTATAAGAATCATCCATGATGAAAAGAGAGAACTACAATGTTCTCTCTTTTTTTATTTTTTTAAAATCCGCTATAATTCTGAAAAACTCACGAATTGAATATTATGACTTATTATCTTGGCATTATGTCGGGCACCAGTCTTGATGGTGTCGATATTGCTCTTACTGACATCCATTCGAATCAAACCAAATTAATTGCGGCCGATTTCACGCCGATGCCAGCAAATTTACGTGAAAAAGTGACCGCACTTATTCAATCTGGCGAAACCACTTTACAGGCTCTAGGGGAGCTTGATCATCAATTTGGTTTTCTTTATGCCGATTGCGTAAATGCCTTTTTACGTAAACATGAGTTAAAACCTGAGCAGGTCGAAGCCATTGGCTGCCATGGTCAAACAGTGTGGCATTCCCCAAAAAGTCAATTCCCGTTTACCATGCAAATCGGTGATATGAATTTATTAGCCGCTAAAACAGGTATTACGGTTGTTGGTGATTTGCGCCGTAAAGATATGGCGTTTGGTGGACAAGGGGCGCCTTTAGTACCCGCTTTTCATCAAGCGGTATTTTTTGATCCTAACTGGGCAACGGTGGTGCTTAATATTGGCGGTATTAGCAATATATCGTTATTGATACCCGAACAGCCTGTCATTGGCTTTGATACGGGAACCGGTAATGCCTTGCTCGACCAATGGATCGAAAAACATCAAGGCAAAGCTTACGACAAAAATGGTGAATGGGCGGCTTCGGGTCAAGTAAATCCAGATTTGTTAGCGGCATTATTAGATGAAGATTTCTTTCAACTACCCCCACCGAAAAGCACGGGGCGTGAATTATTTAATTTGGCTTGGCTAGAGAATAAAATTCAAAAAATAGCAGGTAAAACGACCGCACTTTTACCACAAGATGTGCAAGCCACCTTGGCTGAATTTACCGTGCAAAGCATTGTTTTAGCCCTTAACAATATTCAGACAGCATTACCATGCCGATTACTTGTTTGTGGCGGTGGCGCTAAAAATCAGGCGATCATGAATGGCTTAAAACAAGCATTGCCAAGTTGGCGTATTCAGCTGACGACTGAATTAGATCTTGATATTGATTATGTGGAAGCAGCGGCATTTGCTTGGCTCGCTTATCGTCGTATGCATAATTTGCCCGCTAATTTACCGAGTGTAACGGGCGCTACAAGTGCGGTCAGTTTAGGGGCGATTTTTCCAAAGGAATAAACTATGGCAGAGAATTTATTACAAACCCTTTCAACTTTAATTACTGAGCAACGGAATCCCAATTCCATGAATGTGGATAGTTTATCTGCATTGGAAATTGTGCAATTAATGAATGATGAAGATAAGCAAGTGCCTTTGGCAATTGAAAAATGTTTACCTCAAATTGCCCAAGCGGTCGAGCGTATTGTTGCCGCATTTCAAAAAGGTGGTCGATTAGTCTATATTGGCGCGGGAACCAGTGGTCGATTGGGGGTGCTCGATGCTTCTGAATGCCCACCAACATTTGGTGTGTCACCTGAAATGGTAAAAGGTATTATTGCAGGCGGCGAGCGCGCATTACGTCATCCAATTGAAGGGGCGGAAGACAGTAAAGCACAATCCGTGATTGACTTACAAACAATTCAATTTTCCTCAAAAGATGTGTTGGTGGGTATTGCTGCAAGTGGCCGAACCCCTTATGTGATTGGTGCATTGGAATATGCAAAAAGTTTAGGTTCAGTGACGGTTTCGATTGCAAGTAATCCGAATTCAGCGATGGCAAATATTGTGGATATTGCCATTGATACGGTAGTGGGGCCAGAAGTATTGACTGGTTCGAGCCGTCTAAAATCAGGTACGGCACAAAAATTAGTACTGAATATGCTTACTACAGCTTCTATGATCTTAATGGGTAAATGCTATCAAAACTTAATGGTGGATGTTCAGGCAAGTAATGAAAAGCTGAAAGCACGCGCCATTCGCATTGTTATGCAAGCTACGGATTGCGATAAGGCACTCGCAGAAGAGACATTAAAGCAGGCTGATCAAAATGCGAAATTAGCGATTATGATGATTCTGAGTGGATTAGATCGTGCTCAAGCAGAGGCTTTATTAGAAAAATATCAGGGCAAGTTACAATTTGCATTGAAATAAGCAAAAATAAAACGCTAGGCATCAAACCTAGCGTTTTTTATCATTTAATAGTTTGCTTAATTAGCAATCTTGTTTACCGTAAGCATCTTGACGTAGAATTTGACGAACGCCTTCCTCAAATTGTGCTAAAACTTGATCTGCGTCTTTTGGATCTTTACCGCGAGCATCAAGGTAGAACTTGATTTTCGGCTCAGTACCAGATGGACGAGTGATTAAGCGGCTACCGTTTTCTAATACGAATACAAGGATGTCGCTTTGGCGATCAGTTTTAGTGTGGTCGATGAATTGTGCCACTTTAACACCACCTACTTCTTCTGGAGGCGTGTTGCGAAGTGCGGCCATTAATTTACCAATTTCAGATAAATCGCTTACACGAATAGAAATTTGACCACTGACATAAGCACCGAATTCTTGCGTGAAGTCATTGGCGTAATCCGCTAAGGTTTTGCCTTGTGCTTTTAAGTGACGCACTAAATCTAAGAACACGATAGCTGCAGAAATACCATCTTTATCGCGTACTTTATCAGGATCAACTAAGTAACCAAGCGCTTCTTCGAAACCGAATAATAAGCCTTGAACTTTACCGATGTATTTGAAACCGGTTAAGGTTTCTTCTGATTGGAAGCCGTATTTTTTCGCAATTTCAGCAAGCGCTGGAGAAGAGACTAAAGAGCACGCTAATACACCTTTCTCGCCTTTTGCATGATATTGTTTTGCTAAATACCAACCTAAGAAACAACCGACTACGTTACCATGTAAAGGTTTCCAGTTACCTTGTGCATCTGGAACCGCAACCGCTAAACGGTCTGCATCTGGGTCATTGGCAATAATGAATTCTGCATTGTGTTCTTTTGCCACTTTAATGGCTAAGTCTAATGCGCCTTTTTCTTCTGGGTTAGGGAAGTTTACCGTTGGGAATGTGCCATCTGGCCATACTTGTTCAGCCACAATATGAGGTTGTGGAAGACCTGCTTTGGTTAAGGTTTTGCTTAATACTTCATAGCCTACACCGTGCATCGCGGTATAAACGTAGTTAATGTCTGCTTGAGGTTCTTTAGCAAGAGAAGCGGTTTTTTCAATATAAGCGTTAACCACTTCATCATCTAGCACAACATAATCTTGACTACGTGGTAAATCTTTTACATTGCCTGCTGCTACTTTGTCGATTAATGCCGCGATATCTTTATCTGCAGGAGAAACGATTTGGCCACCGCCGTTCGCTTTACCCAAATAAACTTTATAACCATTATCTTCTGGTGGGTTGTGACTTGCAGTCACCATGACACCTGCGGTGGTATCAAAATATTGGATTGCGTAAGCTAATACTGGCGTTGGTAATTTACGTGGAAGTAAATAAGCTTTCACGCCTGCACCCGCCATGATTTCAGCGGTATCACGTGCGAAAACATCAGAGTTTTTACGACCATCGTAACCAATCACGATGGAAGGTTGTTTGTCGTAATCTTTTAAATAATCTGCTAAACCGCCCGCAGCTTGTGCCACTAAAACACGGTTCATACCCATAGGGCCTGCTTGTAATGGTCCACGAAGCCCCGCAGTACCAAATTGTAAACGGCCACTAAAGCGAGCTTGTAATTCAGATTGTGCTTTTTCATCACCATTTTTCGCCGCCGTTAAAAGTGCGGTTAATTCTGCGTGAGTTTCTGCATCAGGATCTTGATTTAACCAGTTTTGTGCAATATCAAAAAGCGTTGTCATGATGTTTTCTCCTTGTAAAAA
>CAUUXN010000120.1:0-4457 GCA_963548985.1 uncultured Haemophilus sp.
TATTGATAGCGAAAATCATCTTTTGGCACAATACGAATGGTATCGACAAATCGGCCTGCAATTCGGTCTTTTCCAAGCTTAATAAAATCATAATTCTGGCTCAGCTTGCTAAAATCAGTACGAATGACTGCAGGAAGTGCATCCACAATCTCACCACTGTTAATCGTGAAAGCGCGTGACCCTGGCTGGAAATAGCTGACTAAATTACCGCGCTGGATGATCTCTTGTTGCTCACCATCTAATGTCACCAACTGTGCATACACTTTTTGCCCTTGCTTAATATGGCGATAGCGGAACGAGTCCATATTTGTTGGTGTCGTTTGCACAAAAGCAATCTCATAATTTAAATCTCGCATGGCTTGCGACATTTTATTTAATGACTGAATTGGCTCTTCTGCAAATGCCGTGAAAGGCAACAAGAATAAGCCTAAAAGTGCGGTTAATTTGAGAAACGTTTTTTTCATAAATAAATCAATTGATCCATAAAAAAATTCACCACGCCTAAGGTGGTGAATTATCGATTAATTGCTGTAATTATTTCGCTTGGTTGCTACCCACATTTAAGCTATCTGCATGCATACGACGCTGTAATTCATAGTTTTGTAACATCGTACCAATACGGCGATTTTTTTGCTCAACCTGTTCCGAAGTCGCTACATCTTTGGTCGGAGCGTTGTAACTTACTTCTTGAACTGAACTGTTAAATGGTAAGGTTTGTAAAACAGGGTTTTCTGGTGTAACCGAGGTGCTTTTCGCATTAAATGATTGCACACCTACTACTGCCACTAAACACACACCTGCAGCCACCGCAATTTGTGTCATTGGTGCAAAGAATGCTTTTAATTTTTGCACGAATGGTAAGCTGTCTGCTTCTTCTGGTGTTGGTTGAGAAACAGTAATCTCAACGTGTTTTACTTCTTCTAATTCAATTAAATCAGCCATTTTCGCGGTAAAATCAGCACCCAATAATACTGGTGACTCTTTACGCATAACTGCTCTCACTGTGTGATACGCCGCCCAAGATTCTTGTGAATCTTTATCCTGACAAAGTTGTTCCGTCAACTCGGCACTGACTTCTTCTCCATCCATATAGGCTGAAAGTAACTCTTTTTGCATTTTATAAACTCCGACTTTATTTTAACGTTGCATAAGCGGTTGTATTTTGTTCTCAATCACTTCCCGAGCACGGAAAATGCGAGAACGTACAGTGCCTACTGGGCAATCCATTATTTCTGCGATTTCTTCGTAGCTTAACCCTTCAAGCTCACGTAGGGTAATCGCGGTTCTTAAATCTTCTGGCAAACTGTGAATAGTATCAAACACCACTTTTTCCAATTCGCTAGATAACATTTCATTTTCAGGGGTATCTACATCACGTAGATGAGTTCCCACATCGTAGCTTTCGGCATCTTCAGCCAAAATATCTTCGCTCGGTGGACGGCGCCCCTGTGCCGTTAAGTAATTCTTTGCCGTATTAACGGCAATTCGATATAGCCAAGTGTAGAATGCACTATCGCCCCGAAAGGATTCAATAGAACGATAGGCCTTAATAAAGGATTCTTGTACAACATCTGGAATGTCGTTATGAGAAATGTAGCGGGTTAAAAGTCCGGCTACTTTATTTTGATAACGAGAAACCAATAAATTAAAGGCTTTTTTATCGCCTTGCTGCACTCTTTCTACCAAAGCCTGATCTGTTAGCTGTTCAGCCATATATCTCCTATGCTACGTCTAACACGCCTTCATATATTCAAGACAGCAAGCTATTGTTGCTTTATCAGACAGAGTTAAAATTGAAAAGTTCCTTATGTATAAAAAATTTCAAAAAAATTAACGGACATTCGTTTTCTGCACATCTTGGATATATTCAACCATCGCTTGCACTTCGGCATCGTCTGATTGACTGCCATTAAAAAACCACGAAAAAAGCTGTAAATCCGTGGCAGCGAGTAAACGAATAAAAATATCTTTTTTGTCGTCAGTCAGTTGGTCAAAATGCGCTTTATAAAAAGGCATGATGATTTTATCCAACTCAAGCATACCTCGACGACAATCCCATTCAATGCGGAGTTTATTGTATTTATCCATAATTTCTCCCTAAATCATTGTAATTATACCTGATAAATGAAAAGTGCGGTTAAAAATTACCGCACTTTTTTAATCAAAGAATTGGCTATTCTGTCGCCTTCGGTTTAATCACCGCGTAAACCACACCGGTTAATAATGCCCCCGTTGCAATTGCACCTAAGTAGAGTAATGGCTCAGAAACAAACGGAATCACAAATAAACCACCATGTGGTGCTTGTAGTGAAATATTTAATGCCATTGAAATCGCACCGGCAGTTGCACCACCAATAACCGAACTAATAATCACACGTAATGGATCAGCAGCTACAAACGGTAATGCCCCTTCAGAGATAAAGCATAAGCCTAAGACAAAAGAAGCTTTACCTGCATCACGTTGATTGCTGGTAAATTTACTGCGTGCAATCCAAGTTGCAATCGCCATCCCAATTGGTGGCACCATACCGGCTGCCATAGCAGCGGCCATTGGGGTGTGAACTTGAGAGGCCAACATTCCCACAGAGAACGTATAAGCTGCTTTGTTTACTGGACCACCCATATCAATACACATCATGGCACCGATAATCGCACCTAAGACCATCGCATTGACTTCCCCCATGGATTTTAACCAATCACTTAAGGTCGTCATAATTTGTGAAACCGGTGGGTTAATCACATAAATCATGGCAAGGCCAACAATCAAGGTACCAAAGAGCGGGAGAATTAAAATCGGTTTCAAGGAGGTTAAACTCGCCGGCAATTTAATGGTTGCATTTAATCCTTTCACCACATAACCCGCTAAGAAACCCGCGATAATCCCACCTAAAATCCCAGCGCCCGCTGTGGTGGCTAACATGCCGCCAATAAGACCTACCGCAAGCCCCGGACGGTCTGCGATAGAAAAGGCTACATAGCCAGCAAATACTGCAATCATCAAATGGAATGCGGCACCACCGCCGATATCCATTAAAGCTTTTGGAATGCCATGGAAAATCGTTTCATCTTTGAAGGCTTCGATACCAAACATAAAGGAAATCGCGATTAGCAAACCACCGGCAACCACCAACGGCAGCATGTGCGACACACCGGTCATCAAATGTTTATAAACACCTTTTTTCTCGCCGCTTTCTTCTGATTTCGCAGAAGATTTTGCTGCGCCACCTTCGTAAATTTTCGCTTCTTTAAATGCCTTGTCGAATTCCTGTGCGGTTTTCTTTAACGCTAAACCGGTCGAAGTACGATACATCGGTTTTCCTTGGAACTTATCTAACGGCACATCAATATCGGCTGCAACAAAGACTAAATCTGCTGCAGCAACTTCTTCAGGAGTAATTTCATTACCTGCGCCCACTTGACCACGTGTTTCGACTTTTACCTGCCAACCTTGTTTTTTTGCATAGGTTTCAATGGCTTCAGCAGACATAAAGGTATGTGCAACCCCCGTCGGGCAAGCTGTCACCGCGACAATATTTTTGACACCAGAAACACCGCCAAATCCAACCCCACTTTGAGCGGGTTGAACATAGTCCACTGCTTGATTAAGTGCATTCGTCAGCGTTACTTCAGGTGATGCAATTGCCGTATCTTCGTTGGCTAAAAAGACTTTCTTGCCCACAAGTTCAGCAGAGTTTGGCAAAGTAGATCCGAAAACAATCACTAAATCTGCCTCTTTGGCTTGCTCAACCACAGTATGATTGTTTTTTTTCGCTGCCATGCTTAATGCTTGGCGAAGTAAATAGGCTTTTGCCGCACCAATTTGCGGAGATTGAGTTAAAAACAAATTCATTACATTATCCTTCAATCACAGAAATTTTGACATTCGCCAGAATTGGCTCAAGCAAGGCGATATCGCTCACCCCTACGTTACTTTGCGAAACCGCAAAGGCTGAAACAGCACTTGCAAACGCTAAAGTTTCCGCTTGAGACAAGCCTTTTTCAATACCGTAAATTAAGCCAGCCACCATAGAATCACCCGCTCCTACGGTGCTCACCACGTTTTCACATTTAGGTGGTTGAGCTTGAATAACAGCTTGATCACTCAGCCATAAAGAACCATTCGCGCCCATCGAAATAATCACATTAGCAATGCCTTCTGCTTTAAGTTTTTTAGCTGCTGCAATAATTTCATCAAGAGAATTTAACGGATGACCAATCCACGCTTCTAATTCGCGATGATTTGGTTTTACCAACCAAGGATAGGCTTTCAAACCTGCTGTGAGTGCCGCATTACTGCTATCTAATACGACTTTAACACCGGCTTGATGCAACTGATTAAGCCAATCCGCGAATAATTCAGGACTGACACCACGCGGTAAACTGCCACATACCGCAACAATATCAAAGTTTTGGCAATACGCTAATGAATCTGCTGTAAATTGCTGCCAAGCTTCTGG
>CAUUXN010000121.1:0-4410 GCA_963548985.1 uncultured Haemophilus sp.
TAACCATTGTTGATTTAGACTACCCGTGTGTAAAGGAACATTTTTAGGTAATTGATCCGCACCAGCTGGATGTTGGCGAGTATCAATTACACGAATGTTAGCTTGTTGAGATTGAAGATATTCAACGCAAGAAAGGCCTGTTTTTCCAAGACCAATGATGGTGATAGTTTTATTTTGATATAGAGTTGTCATGTTGTTTTTCTTCTCTCGTATTCTGGGATCACGCAGGGTGCAACAAGTGCACCCTACAAAAATTATCTTAGTTTGAGCGTTACAAGCCCCATCAACACCAACATCAAGGATATAATCCAAAACCGAATAATCACTCTTGGTTCTGGCCAACCTTTTAATTCAAAGTGATGATGAATAGGCGCCATTCTAAAAATACGTTGTTTTCTTAATTTGTAAGAACCTACTTGCAAAATCACAGACAAGGCTTCAACAACAAATACACCGCCCATAATCACTAATAAGAATTCTTGACGAACAAGAATGGCAACCACACCGAGTGCGCCACCAAGTGCTAGAGAGCCAACATCGCCCATAAAGACTTGAGCCGGATAAGTGTTAAACCATAAGAATCCTAAGCCTGCGCCTACGATTGCAGTACAGAACACCACCACTTCAGAACTATATTTGATATAAGGGATATGTAAGTATTCTGCAAAATTAACGTTACCGGTCGCCCACGCAATCAAAGCAAATGCACCTGCAACTAACGCTGTTGGCATGATCGCAAGACCATCTAAACCGTCGGTTAAGTTTACCGCATTACCTGTACCCACAATTACAAAGTAAGACAACACAATATAGAATAGACCTAATTGCGGCATGATATCTTTGAAGAATGGAATCACTAAACGAGTTGCATCTGTATCATGACCTAACCAATACAACCAAATGATTGCTACTAATGCCACGACAGACATCCAGAAATATTTCCAACGCGCAATTAAACCATCGGTATTTTTACGCGTGATTTTACGGAAATCATCCACAAAACCAATTGCACCGTAGCCAAATAGCACAAATAAGCAAATCCAAATATAAGGATTCGTTAAGTTAGCCCATAATAATGTACTCACACCGATGGAGAATAAAATCATCACACCGCCCATGGTTGGCGTGCCTTTTTTCGCAAAGTGACTTTCCGGACCGTCATTACGCACTTCTTGCCCAAATTTTAAAATTTGAAGGCGTTTAATTACTTTTGGACCAATCCATAAAGAAATGAAAAGTGCGGTCAATAATGCCAAAATCGCACGTACGGTAATATAGGAAATGGCATTGAATGCCGTTTCATAGCGAACTAAGTATTCAGCAAGCCAAACTAACATAAGCTATCCTTTAATGAATAAATCGTCTCTTCCATTTTCATTGAGCGAGAACCTTTCGCTAACACGACGACTTTTTGGTTTTCTTGTAATTTCTGTTTAATAATATCTAACGCATAAGCTGTCAATTCAGCTTTATCTTTAAAATGTTTTCCCAAAACAGCTTCAGAAATGACCGCACTTTCTATTCCGTAAGAAAGGGCTAAATCTAATTTAGCTTGTTTTGCATGCTCACCCACTGCTTGATGACATTTTAGGCTATCCTCGCCTAATTCTTTCATATCCCCCACGAGTAGAATACGGAAAGCATCATAACCTTTTAAAACATCAATCGCCGCTTGTAAAGAATCCACATTTGCATTGTAAGTATCATCTAATAAAAGTAGATTTTCATTCACTTGAATCGGGAATAAGCGTCCTTTTACTTGAGAACGATGTTCAAGACCGGCTTTTACATCAGCAAGACTCGCGCCCACATTCATAGCAAGTGCGGTCGCTGCCAAGGCATTTTTTACATTATGCTCACCTAAATAAGGCAAATTAATTTCAATACTACCTTTTGGCGAAACTAACGTAAACGTTGAGCCATTGGGTGAATGTTTGACATTTTCAGCGTTGTAATCGCCACCATTAAAATATTGAATAACATGTGAACCAATTTCTTTTTGCCACAATTCAATATAATTATGTTCACTGTTAATAATGGCTACACCATTTGGGGTTAAACCACGATAGATTTCTCCTTTCGCACGTGCGACGCCTTCAATGGAACCAAAACCTTCTAAATGTGCAGCTGCCACATTATTCACTAATGCGGCCTCAGGCTGTGCAAGATGCGTAGTGTAATCAATTTCACCTTGATGATTGGCACCCAATTCAATAACAGCAAATTTATGTTGTTCTGTTAAGCGTAATAACGTTAATGGCACACCAATATCATTGTTAAAATTACCATTTGTGAATAACACGGCTTCAGGATTGCCCGCTGTTTGTTGCAAAATGGATGCGGTCATCTCTTTCACCGTAGTTTTACCCGATGAACCTGTCATTGCCACGGTACGAGGATTAATTTTTTCACGTAACCATTTTGCTAATTGACCAAGGGCTAAGCGCGTATCTGCAACAACCAATTGTGGCGTTGTAATTTGAGTGTTGGCTTGTTGCACAACTAAGGCTGTCGCACCTTGCTCAACGGCTTTATCTAAGTATTGATGTGCATCAAAATGCTCACCTTTTAATGCAAAGAAAAGTGAGTTAGATACCGATTTACGTGTATCTGTATTGATATTTTCAACAACGGCCTGCTCATCGCCAATAAGATCAGCATTTAAAATTTGAGCAAGCTGTTGGGTAGTTAGTTTAATCATTCTATTTTTTTATTTTTTCGTTAAATAGGCTTCAGCCACTTCTTGATCGGAGAAATGAAGTGTTTTATCTCCAATGATTTGATAGTTTTCATGCCCTTTACCGGCAATCACAATCACATCATCTTCAACCGCATTCTCAATGGTAAATTTGATGGCTTCTTCGCGATCAGGAATCACACCAACATCTTCCATACGGCTAAATCCCGTAAGGATATCTGCTTCAATTTTATTTGGGTCTTCTGTACGCGGATTATCTTGGGTTACGATCACTAAATCTGCAAACTGTTCAGCTGCTTTTGCCATCAGTGGACGCTTGCCTGCATCACGATCACCGCCACAACCAAAGACACACCAAAGCTTGCCTTTACAATGTTCACGCGCAGCATTTAGTGCCTTTTCTAATGCATCCGGAGTATGGGCATAATCAACGATAACCGTTGGTTTACTTGCTTTCTTAATTAATTCCATTCTTCCATTTACCCCTTTTAGCTGTGAAACCGTACGGATAAGATCGTCGAAAGAATAGCCTAAAGCCAATAAAACAGCCGTGGCTAACAGCAGATTACTCACATTAAAAGCGCCAATTAATGGGCTATGTAATGTGCCATTACCCCAACTTGAAGCAACATCAATCACCGCACCTTCGTGAGTAAAACGAATCTGTGTTGCATAAAGCCATTGTTTAGAAGTTGGTTGAAAATCTGGGCGACAGCTGACTGCAATACCATTTGGTAATTCACTTAACCAGGCAGACCCAATTGGATCGTCAGCATTGAGAATTTGTAATTCGGGGGCTAAATCAATGAAAAAGCGTTTTTTAGCTTCTGCATACTTTTCCATTGTCTCGTGATAATCCAAATGATCACGACTTAAATTGGTAAAAATGGCGGCTTTAAATTTAAGGGCTTCAACACGGTGTTGAACTAAACCATGCGAAGACACTTCGATAGAAGCAAAATCAGCCCCTTTCTCTACAAAATCAGCTAAATTTTCTTGAACTTCAACGGCTGATCCTGTGGTATTTTTGGCTTCTTTGACTTGACCTAATAAACCATTGCCAATGGTGCCCATGACAGCGGCTTTATGGCCGAATAGTGTTGCCCATTGAGATAATAATTGAGAAACGGTGGTTTTACCGTTTGTTCCAGTTACACCAACTAACGTCAGTTTTTCGGAAGGATGTTCATAGAATTTACCGGCCAATGCAGAAAGATTGGCAGATAAATGATAATAATGAATCACAGGCACATTATTTTGCCATTGGATGCTCAAATGCTCGTTTTCTAAATCTGTTTCTAAAACGACCGCACTTGCGCCAGAAGAGATGGCTTGAGGAACAAATTGACTCGCATCAAAACGATGCCCTTTTACTGCCACAAACAAATCACCTTGGGTCACTTTGCGGCTATCTAACACCATCGCCTTCACATTAATGTCTGAAAGCACCGGAAGATCAAAAAGTGCGGTCAATTTTTTCATTGTTTTGCCTTTTCTTAATTCATTTTTTCAAATTTTTGATCGCTTAAGCGAACGGTACGTCTTGCTGTTTTTTCTGTTGGTTCTGCATCTGGTGCAATACCATTAGCACGTAAGGTATAACCCATAATGCTCGAGAATACCGGTGCAGATACCGCACCACCATAGTACTGCCCTGCTTTCGGATCGTTAATCAAAATAACTAATGCATAACGTGGATCGCTAATTGGTGC
>CAUUXN010000122.1:0-4356 GCA_963548985.1 uncultured Haemophilus sp.
GTAACAGTTTTTACGTTTCTTTTTATTAATATTTTGGCTTTGGGGGTAACAATGGGATTATCGCCTAATATGTATCGTGATGTGGGTGATTTTTCACCCATCTCGACGGATGTGATTATCATTGGTGGCGGTGCAACAGGAGCGGGGATTGCTCGTGACTGTGCATTGCGTGGTATTAACTGTATTTTATTAGAGCGTCGTGATATTGCGACAGGCGCAACAGGTCGTAACCACGGTTTGTTACATAGTGGCGCGCGTTATGCCGTAAACGATCAAGAATCAGCAGAAGAATGTATTAAAGAAAATAAAATTCTGCGCAATATCGCTCGTCACTGTGTGGATGAAACAGAAGGTTTGTTTATCACCTTACCTGAAGATTCCCTTGATTATCAAAAAACCTTCATCGAAAGTTGTACCAAATCCGGTATTGAAGCGGTCGCCATTGATCCTAAACTAGCCCAAATTATGGAACCATCGGTAAACCCAGATTTAGTGGGTGCCGTTGTTGTACCAGATGGTTCAATCGATCCTTTCCGTTTAACGGCTTCCAACGTGATGGATGCCACCGAAAATGGCGCGAAAATGTTCACTTATTGCGAAGTAAAAAGCCTAATTCGTGAAGGTGGCAAAGTGATCGGTGTGGATGTTTACGATCACAAAAATCGTGTAAACCGTAAATTCTTTGCGCCATTAGTCGTCAATGCAGGCGGTATTTGGGGACAAGGCATCGCAGAATATGCGGATCTCAAAATCAAAATGTTCCCAGCAAAAGGGGCATTACTTGTTATGGGGCACCGTATCAACAAAATGGTGATTAACCGTTGCCGTAAACCGGCGGATGCGGACATTCTTGTACCAGGGGATACCATTTGTGTTATCGGTACAACCTCTAGCCGTATTCCTTACGATCAAATCGATAACATGGAAGTGACTCCGGAAGAAGTGGATATCTTATTCCGTGAAGGGGAAAAACTAGCCCCTAGCTTGCGTCATACTCGTGTATTGCGTGCTTATGCTGGTGTTCGTCCGTTAGTAGCATCTGATGACGACCCATCTGGTCGTAACGTGAGCCGTGGTATCGTGTTACTTGACCACGCTGAGCGTGATGGCTTAGACGGCTTTATCACGATCACTGGCGGTAAATTAATGACTTATCGCTTAATGGCTGAATGGGCAACGGATCTGGTTTGTAAAAAACTCAACAAAACAGCACGTTGTACGACAGCTGAGCGTCCATTGCCAGGTTCAACCGAAAGCCGCGCAGAAACTAATCAGAAAGTGATTTCACTTCCAAGTACGATTCGTTATTCAGCCGTGTATCGTCATGGTTCTCGCGCCACTCGTTTATTAGATAAAGAACGTCTCGATCGTTCAATGGTGTGCGAATGTGAAGCCGTGACAGCGGGTGAAGTCCGTTATGCCGTTGATGAATTAAATGTGAATAACTTAGTGGATTTACGTCGCCGTACTCGTGTGGGTATGGGGACTTGCCAAGCTGAGCTTTGCGCATGCCGTGCAGCAGGTTTAATGCATCGTTTTGAAGTGGCAACGCCTCGCCAATCTACCACACAATTAACTTCTTTCATGGAAGAGCGTTGGCGTGGTATTGAGCCTATTGCATGGGGCGAAGCGATTCGTGAAGCTGAATTTACTTCGTGGATGTATGGCAGTGTGTTGGGCTTAAATGATGTTCAACCGCTTGAAACTGACAAACAGCAAGGGACGGATAGCAATGAATTTTGATGTAGTGATTATTGGTGGCGGCCTTGCAGGTTTAACTTGCGGCATCGCTCTACAAGAACAAGGCAAACGTTGTGTCATTATCAATAACGGCCAAGCAGCGATTGATTTTGCATCCGGCTCATTAGATTTATTAAGCCGTTTACCAAATGGTGCGTTTGTTAAAAATATTCCTGAAAATTTGACCGCACTTGCAGCTCAATTACCACAACACCCTTATAGCATTATGGGTGCTGAACGCGTATTAGCGAAAGCGCAAGATTTCGAAAAGTTAGCGGAATCGTTGAATTTAGATTTAATTGGCTCAAGTGAAGAAAATCATCTTCGCGTAACGGGTTTAGGCAGTTTACGCGGTGCATGGCTATCACCAAATAGCGTGCCAACCGTGCAAGGCGAAACCCCATTCCCTTATAAAAAAATTGCGGTTTTAGGCATTGAAGGCTATCACGATTTCCAACCAGAATTATTGGCAGATAACCTCACGCTGAATCCACAGTTTGCACATTGTGAAGTAAAAACAGGCTTTTTAAATATTCCAGAATTAGATCAGTTACGTGCAAACTCTCGTGAGTTCCGCAGTGTGAACATTGCACAAGTTTTAGAATATAAATTGAAATTTGATGATCTTGTGGCTGAAATGAAAGAAGCGGCAAAAGGCACAGAAGCAATTTTCTTACCAGCTTGTTTCGGTTTAGAAAATCAAGAGTTTATGGAGTCACTTCGTAAAGCAACTGGCTTGCCATTATTTGAATTGCCAACTTTACCACCGTCTTTATTAGGTATGCGTCAACGTATTCAATTACGCCATCGTTTTGAGAAATTAGGCGGATTAATGATGAATGGTGATAGCGCATTAAAAGCTCATTTTCATGGCAACAAAGTTCGTGCCATTCAAACGCGTTTGCACGAAGAGGAAGAAATCACGGCTGAGCATTTTGTCTTAGCTTCCGGCAGTTTCTTCAGTAAAGGTTTAGTTTCTGAATTCGATAAAATCTACGAGCCCGTATTTCATTCTGACATCATCGGTGTGGAAGGCTTTAACGATACGGATCGCTTTACTTGGACTGATCACCGTTTCTCAAATCCACAACCGTATCAATCTGCAGGCGTGGCGATTAATGCGCAATGCCAAGTACAAAAGAGCGGTCAATTTTTAACGAATTTATATGCGGTGGGTAATGTGATTGGTGGTTTCAATGCATTAGAACTCGGTTGTGGTTCAGGCGTGGCAGTGGTAACAGCGCTTGCGGTTGCTGATGAAATTCTTCACAACACACATTAAGGAGGCGTTATGAACATTCAACAATTAATTGATAATGCAAAGCAATCCCTTAATGCACCACAACATCATCATGCGTTTGATGAAAGCTTTGAGAGCTGCATTAAATGTACGGCTTGTACAGCAGTGTGTCCGGTTTCGCGTCAAAATCCAAACTATCCAGGTCCAAAACAATCTGGCCCAGATGGTGAGCGTTTACGCTTAAAATCAGCCGAGCTTTATGATGAAGCATTGAAATACTGT
Organism: uncultured Haemophilus sp.; assembly: GCA_963548985.1. Classification (GTDB taxonomy): domain Bacteria; phylum Pseudomonadota; class Gammaproteobacteria; order Enterobacterales; family Pasteurellaceae; genus Haemophilus_D. The sequence goes on from CAUUXN010000122.1 coordinate 3,263, forward strand.
ACCAACTGTAAACGTTGTGAAATTGCCTGTCCGTCTGATGTAAAAATTGGTGATATTATTGTTCGCGCAAGAAACAAATACATTGCTCAACAACACAAGCCAGCAGTGCAAAAATTACGTGATGCGATTTTAAGTAACACCGATATTATGGGTTCACTTAATACACCACTTGCGCCGATTGTGAATACGATTACAGGTTTGAAAGCGACAAAATTTGTGTTGGAAAAAGCATTAAAAATTAGCCGTCATCGTACGTTACCAAAATATTCTTTTGGTACGTTCCGCAGCTGGTATATGAAAAAAATGGTGGAAAGCCAACAAAAATTCGAACGCAAAGTGGCGTATTATCACGGCTGTTATGTGAACTACAATAATCCACAATTGGGTAAAGAATTTATCCAAGTGTTTAATGCCATGGATATTGGCGTGGTGTTATTGGAAAAAGAAAAATGCTGTGGCTTGCCATTGAGCGTGAACCAATTCCCAGAACGAGCGAAGAAAATCGCACAATTTAACACCGATTACATCAGCAAAATGGTGGATGAAAATGGCTTAGATGTGATCAGCGAAGCATCAAGTTGTGCCTTAAATTTACGTGATGAATATCATCATATTTTAGGTATCGACAATGCGAAGGTTCGTCCGCATATTCACATGGTGACACCATTCTTATATCAACTCTTTAAAGAAGGTAAAACCTTACCACTTAAACCACTCAAATTGCGTGTGGCTTATCACACCGCATGTCACGTGGATAAAGCAGGTTGGGCACCATACACCTTGGAAGTGTTAAAACAAATTCCAGGTTTAGAAGTGGTGATGTTACCATCACAATGTTGTGGTATTGCAGGAACATACGGTTTCAAAGAAGAAAACTACGAGGTTTCCCAATCTATCGGTAAAAACTTATTCGATAACATCAATGCAGGTGGATTTGATTACGTGATTTCTGAATGCCAAACTTGTAAATGGCAGATCGATATGTCATCTAACGTGACTTGTATCCATCCATTGACATTATTGTGTATGTCGATGAATCAAGCTTAGTGAAAAGAGCGGAAACTGATAAAAAAGTGACCGCTCTTTTTGTTATT
>CAUUXN010000123.1:0-4348 GCA_963548985.1 uncultured Haemophilus sp.
TTTTGATATAAAGCGGTTTGCCTTGATATTGTGATAAAGAGACGGTTTGATTATCTAACGTTTTCAAGGGGATATCAGCCAAAGACACCTTCTCTTGTGCAAAACTCAATGGACTCAAAAATAATAAAAGTGCGGTCAATATTTTTCTCATTTTGCCCTCTTATTTCACAAAAGGAATCAAATCACCATAACCTTGTTTTTCCATTTCATCCAATGGAATAAACTTAATTGATGCGCTATTGATGCAATAACGCAAACCACCTTTATCGCGTGGACCATCATCAAACACATGGCCTAAATGGGCATGACCATTGCGACTTAACACCTCAATACGAGTCATATTAAAGCTATTGTCTCTTTGATACTCCGCAACTTCAGCCGCAATCGGTTTGGTAAAACTTGGCCAGCCACAACCGGATTCAAATTTATCTTTAGAAGAAAATAACGGTTCTCCCGTAGTGATATCCACATAAATACCAGGCGCGAAATTATCCCAATATTCGTTACTAAAAGAACGTTCGGTGTGTTTGCCCTGCGTCACATCATATTGAAGTGCGGTCAATTTTTGCTTTAATTCTGTATCACTTGGTTTTAGGTATTTTTTATCATCAATTAATGGCTCATCGGCTTTTTTGATGTCAATATGGCAATAACCATTCGGGTTTTTCTTGAGATAATCCTGATGATACTCTTCCGCCTCCACATAATTTTTCAGCGGTTCTACTTCAATTTGAATCGGCACTTGATATTTACTTTGTAAGGTTTTTAATGCCGCTTCAATAACGGCTTTATCTTGCTCATTTTGATAATAAATGCCGGTGCGATATTGTCTGCCTCGATCATTGCCTTGCTTGTTAATACTGGTTGGATCGATAACGCGGAAATAATATTGCAGTAATTTATCTAACGAAATTTTATTTGGATCGTAAGTGACTTTCACCGTTTCCGCATGATCTGTCGCATGCAATAATTGGTAGTTAGTGGTATCACCTTTTCCATTGGCATAACCAGAAACAGCATCAGTCACGCCTTGAATTCTTTCCATATAAGCTTCTAGTCCCCAAAAACAACCACCAGCAAGATAAATAATTCGTTGTTCTTGTTTACTTTCCATTGTCATTTTTTGCTCCTTTGATGAAGTTGGATTATCAGCATACGTTAAACTACTTTGCAAACCGCTAAAAAGTGCGGTCAATATGAGAAATGTTTTTGTATATTTCATTTTCTTTCCTTATTATAGAAAAATCTTCAACTTACATTTCATTAGACGAAGACAAGCCCATTTTCTTACAAAATAAGGCAATTTTTTACCGCACGTTGTGCAAGGAACCTTTATGCCAAACATTCATCTCCGCAATAATTATCAAAAAGCTGTTGTTTGTATGGTGTTAGCTTACATCAGCATTGCCTTAATGGGCGTCTTTGTAAAATACGCCTCCGATGAATTACCGTCCAGTGAAATTTTATTTTCCCGTTTCTTTATTGGTTTTGTTTTTCTCCTGCCTTTTTTGATTAAAGATGGGGATTTCAAAGTTGATATGTCGCAATGGAAGTTTCTCGTTTTGCGCAACCTTGCTGGCATTGCCAGTATGTTGTTAACCTTTTACGCCATTAAATATTTGCCGATTTCCATTGCAATTTTATTGATGAATACGTCCGCACTTTTTGTGCCTTTACTGCTGTTTTTCTTTAAAGTCAAAACACCACTAAAAGTATTAGCTTGCAGTTTTATGGGGTTTGTCGGTGTATCCATCATTATGCTGACCAACGGCTCAATGAATATCAACCCTATCCATGTAGGCTACGCGTTAGGTGCAGCAGTATTGGCTGCTATGGCATTTATCAGTTTACAAGAGCTCAATAAACACAATTCACCTAAAAATATCGTGTTTTATTTCCACTTGTTAGGCTCGATTTTATTGCCACTCTTTTTCATCACACAATGGGAAATGCCAACATTACATGGATTCACCTTATTGATTTTGGTGGGTGGATTCGGGCTTATTTTCCAATTATTACTCACTCGTGCCTTTAAATACGCCCCTGCCAATGTCATTACGCCTTTTGCTTTTACTGGCGTGATTTTCTCCAGTATTTGTGACTGGCTATTTTGGGATAACGTACCAAGCCTAAATTTCTGGATTGGTTCATTAGTCATTATTATTGCCGTCAGTTTACTTGCCAGAATGCGGGCAAAATAGAGAAATCCGACCAAATAGCTAGAATATAACTATTCTCAATAACATTGTTTGAGTGTATAATCCAAATGCTTTTTATTATTGAGGACACAACATGAAAAAATTATTCAAAACTACTTTAGCTTCCGCATTATTAATGGTATCCGCATTCGCTAGCGCCGTGACGGTTAAAGATGCGAAAGGTGAATTTACCCTTGATAAAACCCCAAGCCGTGTTGTGGTATTGGAATATTCTTTTGTGGATGCTTTAGCCCAAGTCGGTGTAAGCCCAGTAGGTGTGGCTGACGACAACAAAATCGATCGTATTTTGCCGCAAGTGCGCGAAAAAATTGCTGCATGGCAATCCGTTGGCACGCGTTCTCAACCGAGTCTTGAAGTGATTGCTTCTCTCAAACCCGATTTAATTATTGCTGATCCATCTCGCCATACTGCAGTATTTGAAGAATTGAAAAAAATTGCGCCAACGGTGATGTTTGATTCCCGTCATGAAAGCTACCAAGAAAATCTTGAAACTGCGCAGAAAATTGGTGATTTAGTCGGTAAAAGCGCTGAAATGAAAGCGAAGATCAATGAACATAATGATTACATTGCCAACATCGCAAAAAATTTAGGTGTACAAGGCAAAAAAGCCTCATTTGGTACTTCCCGAGAAGATAAATTTAATATCCAAAATGACAATGGCTATGTGGGTAGTTTCTTAACGACATTAGGTTTTGCGCCAACTAAACTCAATAGCGATCAAGCTTTCGTAGAAATCAACCTTGAACAATTAGTAATGGAAAAACCGGAATACTTGTTCATTGCCCATTATCGTGATGAAAGTATTGCGCGCAAATGGGAAGCTGAGCCACTGTGGAAAGCTATTCCTGCCGTAAAAGCAAACCATGTTTACAGCGTTGACGCCGACATGTGGGCGCGTGGTCGCGGTTTAGAAGCAAGCAAAATTATGGCAAAACAAATTGAAGATTTCGTGAAGCAAAAATAATGATGAAGTCTGCTTTCCGTTGGGGACTTCCCCTTATCATTCTGGCTTTCCTATTATGGGGAAGCCTGTTTTTGTATTATCCCATCGAAATTCGACCGCTTGCAGCTTTACAAGCGCTCCTCCCCGATGGCGATGAAATTGCCAAAATTACGGTAACCGATTTACGCTTACCGCGCGCATTAGTTGGCATGATTTTAGGTGCCAATCTTGCGGTGGCAGGTGCGTTGTTACAAACCATTACGCGCAATCCACTAGCCTCCCCTACATTACTCAGCGTGAACTCAGGAGCCAGTCTTTCCATGGTGACCGCCAGTGCGTTTAGCCCCTTAATTCTTTCTGGTTATAGCATTGCTTTAGTGGCTAGTATCGGTGGCGGTCTGAGTTGGCTTGTGGTGATGCTGATCAGCAACGGATGGAAAGACAACAGCGGGGATCGTAGCCGGGTGATTTTAGCGGGGATTGCCGTATCACTACTTTGTGCCGCGCTCACGAAATTGGTGCTGATTATCGCGGAAGATCATGCCTTCGGTATTATGAGTTGGCTAGCTGGCGGCATTGCACATGCTCGTTGGAATGAATTATTGACGTTATTTCCGTTCTTTATTTTGACCGCACTTTTCTGTCTATTCTTTGCTAGTCGTTTAAATTTACTCAATTTAAGCGATGAATCTGCGCGTTCGCTAGGCATCAATCTCTTCCGTTTACGTTGGTACGCTAACATCATGGCGTTATTGATCGTAGGTTCAAGCGTGAGTGTTGCTGGCCCCGTGGCCTTTATTGGCTTACTTGTGCCCCATCTTGCTCGCTATTGGATTGGCTATGACTTGCGAAAATCGCTCCCTATGGCGATGTTACTCGGTGCAATTTTAATGCTCGCTGCAGATACCATTGCCCGCGCGGTCAACTTTCCTAGCGAAGTGCCTGCCGGTGCGGTGCTTGCCTTAATCGGTGCCCCAGTCTTTGTATTATTTGCCAGAGGAAGACACTAATGCGAATCTCTCATGTATCTTTTCGTGCTATCGGCTTTTATGTTATTACGCTTAGCCTGATGGTACTACTCTTTGGATTGAGTATTCGCCTCGGCACTTATACGCTTTCTTTTGAGGAAATTTGGGCGGCCTTTCAGCCTGACGATAAAAACTATTTTACCTTGATGGAATATCGC
>CAUUXN010000124.1:0-4344 GCA_963548985.1 uncultured Haemophilus sp.
CTATCAACAGGCAATAATTTTGCTTTTGACTGCTTCACTGCATCAATAAAGATCTGGCCACAAGTTACCAATGATTCTTTATTTGCAAGCAAGACTTTCTTACTCGCTTTTACTGCCGAAAGAGTTGGTAGTAATCCTGCAGCCCCAACAATGGCGGCCATAACTTGATCTGCGTCCGGATGTGCGGCCAACTCACAAATGGCTTTCTGCCCGGCTAAGACTTTTGTTTTAATGTGGTGTGAGGCTAATTTTTCTCGCAATACCTTTGCTGCATTTTCATCATCTAATGCGGCAAAGTGCGGTTGAAATTTCACGCATTGTTCAAACATAGTCTCAACATTTTTGCCCCCCACTAACGCAAAGGCATGGTATTTGTCGGGGTTATGTTCGATAACTGAAAGGGTGCTATGACCAATAGAACCGGTTGCTCCTAAAATAACAAGATTTTGTTTTTGCATAAAATTTCGACCGCACTTTGTGCTTTTATTTCTTCATCAGAATAGAACAAGGGCAGACACTTGGTCTGCCCCAAAACATGGTTCGACAATTAGAAATCCATTAATTCTTTTTCTTTATCAGCTAAGATCTCATCCACTTTTTTGATATAGCTATCAGTGACTTTTTGAATGATTTCTTCTGCTTTGTGTTGATCGTTTTCGCTGATTTCTTTGTCTTTTAATAATGCTTTGATTTTATCATTTGCATCACGACGTACGTTACGAATCGCGACTTTACCTTGCTCACCTTCGCTTTTTACGATTTTGATTAAATCACGACGACGTTCTTCAGTTAATGGAGGAAGAGGTACGCGAATCGTTGTACCCGCTGAAGATGGATTTAAACCTAAATCAGAAGTTAAAATCGCCTTTTCTACTGCGCTGATTAAAGAACGGTCAAATACCGTTACCGCTAAAGTACGCGCATCTTCTGCAACAACGTTAGCTAATTGACGAAGTGGGGTCGCTGCACCATAGTATTCCACTTGGATCGCGTCTAATAAGCTAGGTTGAGCACGACCTGTACGGATTTTTGCAATATGCCCACGCAACGCTTCGAGGCTTTTTTCCATGCGAGCTTCAGCATCTTGTTTAATTTCATTAATCATTCATCTGTCCTTTTCAATAAATAAAGATAAAACACAGTGATTTTACTGGATTTTTAGGGAGTTTTGAATAAATTTATTCACAAAAAAGGCGAGATACTTTCTCGCCGTTTTATTCGTTTAAAAATTAACTAATCGTTGTACCTTCTTCTGTACCAAGGACAACTTTGCGTAATGCACCTGGTTTACACATATTAAATACACGAATTGGCATACCGTGGTCACGCGCAAGTGTGAATGCAGCTAAATCCATTACTTTTAATTCTTTATCAATCACTTCTGCATAAGATAATTTATGGTATAGCTTCGCATTAGGATTTTTTGCAGGGTCGCAATCATACACGCCATCAACTTTGGTCGCTTTTAACACGATATCCGCTTCAATTTCAATACCACGCAAGCATGCAGCTGAATCTGTAGTAAAGAACGGGCTACCGGTACCTGCTGAGAAAATCACCACACGTTTTTCACGTAACATTTTAATTGCTTCAGACCAGTTATACGTATCGCAAATACCATTTAATTGGAACGCAGACATTAATTTCGCATTGACATCTGCACGGTGAAGTGCATCACGCATAGCCAAACCATTCATCACGGTTGCAAGCATCCCCATATGGTCGCCCACTACGCGATTCATCCCCGCTTTAGCTAATTTTGCACCACGGAATAAGTTACCACCGCCGAGCACAACACCAACTTCCACGCCCATTTCAATTAATTCTTTAATCTCTAAAGCCATACGATCGAGGATAGAAGGATCGATACCGAAGCCCTCATCACCTTGTAATGCTTCACCACTTAATTTCAATAAAATACGTTTGTAAATTGGTTGGCTCATTTGTCTTTTCCTTTGTCGGTTACAAAATTTGGCTTATTCTAGCAAAAGAGCGAAAAAGTTAAAAATGGAAATTGGTCAGAAAAGTGCGATAAAATGGTGCACTTTTGATTTTATAGGCAAACTTTATGAAGATATCAAAAACCTCACAAATTTTAACCGCACTTTTTTCTTTGGCTTGTGCCATTCTTGCGGGTTACCTGATTTTACGAGGTTCAGGGATGTTTCCTGAGCCATCTATTAGTCTGATTTTACTCGCGGCTATTTTCATTATTTTATTAAGTAGTAGCCGAAAATCTTTCTATTTTATTTTATTACCCTTAGTTTGCTTACACGCAATTTATACGCCAACAGGCTTAAATTTTGGTGCACCAAGCTACCAATATATTGCATCGGTTCTCGCGACAGATATGTTAGAGACCAAAGAGTTTCTCATGCAAATCCCTGTAAGCAGCTATTTAGCTGCATTAGCTATTCCAGTTTTAGTCTTTTTACATTACAAAAGTGCGGTCAAATTTGGGGTAAAATTTTATCGCAATAAAACATTCATTGCCCTCGCTACCCTGTTGATTGGCTACAACTTACCGATTGCTGCGCCATTAAAAGAAACAATAGATTCGAGTGTAGAAATTGTTAATGAATGGCAAAAATTGAAAAAAATGTCACAGGAAAGCAGCTGGGGACAATCCACATTAGAAAATTCTAAATACCAAGATTATGTGATGATTTTGGGTGAAAGTGCGAGAAAAGATTACTTGCATGCGTATGGATACCCCGTCAATGACACACCATTTATGTCATCTGCAAATGGTACACTGATTGATGGCATGACATCCGCCGGAACCAACACTGTCGCCTCATTGCGCTTAATGTTAACGTTACCTGATAAAGAAAAATGGGAACCAAACTATGATTTAAGCTTAGTGGATCTCATTAAGTCTGCAGGTCTGAAAACCTACTGGCTGTCTAATCAAGGTTTTTTAGGTGAATATGACACGCCAGTTGCTTCGCTTGCCTCAAAATCTGATGAAACCATTTTCTTGAAAAAAGGTGGGAGCTTTAATTCGACAAACTATAGCGATTTTGATTTAATTCCTAAATTTGCCCAAGTTTTAGAAGATCCAACGCAAGGTAAACGCTTTATTGTATTACACATTTATGGTTCGCATCCGCTTGCTTGTGATCGCGTTGAAGATTACCCGAAAATTTTCAATGACAATGATATTGAGAAAAAGAACGAATACTTAAATTGCTATATTACATCCATTAAGAAAACCGATAATTTTATTAAGAAAGTGTATGAAACGCTCAAAGAAAACGAGCAAAAAACACACCGCACTTTCTCAATGATTTATTTTTCAGATCATGGTTTATGTCATCAGGAAGATGATAAACATGGCGTCACCTTGTTTAACCAAAACTGTCACAGCCAATTACATCATAATATTCCGCTCTTTAAGATTTCATCTGATGATACGGCACGTAAAGAATACAAAGCCTTTAAATCTGGTTTGAATTTCTTAGAAGGTATTGCTAATTGGATAGGCATTAAAAATCCGAAGCTCACATTAGAAGAAGATTTATTCTCTGAACAAGCTGACAAAAATGATTATGGTCTGAAAAAACTGATTGAAGAAAAATATCGTAAAGATGCAGATCCTGCTATCGATATTCGTCCAAAGAAATAGAAAATCTCAAATTTCAGACAACAAAAAAGCCGATATTCAATATCGGCTTTTTTTATATCTCAATGGAGAAAATTAAGCGTTACCGCCAGTGATTTTTGCAACTTCAGCTGCGAAATCTTCTTCTTTTTTCTCGATACCTTCACCCACTTCTAAACGGATGAAGTTAGACACTGAAGTGTTTACTGATTTTAAGAAGTCACCTACAGATACAGAAGAATCCATTACGAATGGTTGACCTGTTAATGAAACTTCACCAGTGAATTTTTTCATACGGCCTTCAACCATTTTCTCTGCGATTTCTTTTGGTTTGCCAGAGTTAACTGCGATATCAATTTGGATTTGACGCTCGTGTTCAACTACTTCTGCAGGTACATCTTCTGGGTTCACGAATTCTGGTTTAGATGCCGCTACATGCATTGCCACTTTTTTAAGTTCATCAGCTGAACCTTCACCCGCAACTAACACACCGATTTTCGCACCGTGTAAGTATTGAGCAATAACTTGACCTTCTAAGTAAGCAACACGACGGATGTTCATGTTCTCACCGATTTTAGCCACTAATGCTGCACGTTTTTCTTCAAATTGTGCTTGTAATGCTTCGATAGTGGTGCCTTTGTGTGCTGCTGCGAAATCAGCCACTTCGTTTGCTAAGCCTAAGAAGCCAGCATCTTTTGCTACGAAGTCAGTTTCACAGTTCATTTCAACTAATACACCGA
>CAUUXN010000125.1:0-4305 GCA_963548985.1 uncultured Haemophilus sp.
GTTCCAAATGAAGTGAATGCAAGCGATCATCGTCCAAAAATGACAGGCTATTCTCGTTATCCAGTGGCTATTATGCCGGCATTCGGTTATTGCCATCATTGCTGGTAATTAAATAAAGAAAAAATAACCGCGCTTGAAAAAGTGCGGTTATTTTTTTGCTTGTTTATAAGCCTAAAATCGATTTTACAAAAGGAATCGTCAGATTTCGTTTTGCTTGTAGTGAGGCTTCATCGAGTTTCACTAATGCTTCTTTTAGTGTCGCCATATCACGATCTAAACGCGTGAATATAAAATTGACAGTATCATCTGAAAGTATGATACCTCGTTGATGGGCATTCTGTTTCAATACTGCAAATTTTTGTTCATCGCTGAGTGGAATCAATTGATAACTTTCTCCCCATTTTAAGCGAGAAGCAAGATCCGGTAATTTAACGGGTAGGGCAGTTGGAGATTGATCTGAACTGACAACTAATAAGGTTTTACCATTAGCCTTAATGCGATTAAAAAGATCAAATAAGGCAATTTCCCATTCTGAATTTCCAATAATTGTTTGCAAATCGTCTAAGCAAACCAGTTCTTGTTGTTCTAAATTCTCAAAAACCGCCGTGGAAAAATATTGTGATTTACTCAGTGGGACATAGATGGCACTTCGTTGTTGCTGAATATATTCATTACAAAGTGCGCGCAAAAGATGGGTTTTCCCAACGCTTTGGCTGCCCCAAAGGTAGAAGAATTGTTGTTGTAAATCAGTCATGTTTTGACGTAAAGAATTAAGCAATAATGCATTATTATCGCTATAAAAATTCTCAAGCGTTTCATCATCAATTTGATGAATAGGTAAAGAAAGTTGCTGATTCACGGATTAACGAGTTGATTTAAAATAAAAAAGAAAGGGCTAAATTTTCATTTAACCCTTTTGTTTGGGAGGTTTTATTCTACTTCATTTTTTGCTTTTGGCAAAATCAAGTTCAGCACAATGGCAACGATGGCACAAAGGCTAATCCCTTTCAGGGAAACAACATCGCCGACGTTGACAAACATATTCCCGATCCCGAAAGTCATCACCACAGAAATGATGCAAAGATTGCGAGGCTCGGTCACATCTACTTTACCTTTGATTAAGGTGCTCATTCCGACAACGGCAATTGAACCGAATACCAACATCATAATTCCCCCCATTACGATGGTTGGAATTGTAGAAAGGAATGCGCCTACTTTTCCACAGAAGGAAATTGCAATCGCCCATACCGCAGCCCAAGTCATAATATTTGGATTGAAGTTGCGAGTTAGCATTACAGCACCCGTTACTTCAGCATAAGTGGTATTTGGTGGACCACCAACTAATGACGCTGCAGCCGTTGCCACACCATCACCTAATAAGGTGCGATGTAAGCCTGGTTTTTTAAGGAAATCTTTACCTGTTACAGAACTGATTGCCATAATACCACCCACGTGTTCAACGGCTGGTGCGATAGCAATTGGTAGCATATAAAGAATCGCTTCTAAATTAAATTCTGGTTTGGTTAACTCAGGTAATTCAAACCATTTTGCATCTAAAACAGGTTGGAAATTAATTAATCCTAGGAATAAACAAACCACATAGCCAGCAACGATACCAAACATAATTGGAATCAGTTTCATCATACCTTTAGCAAATACCGCAACAGAAAGGGTAGTGACCAAGGTAATCATCGAAACCAATACAGAGTGCTCATAGCTGTATGCACTGTTTTTACCTAATGCCATATCAACAGCAACAGGTGCAAGTCCCATACCAATAATGATAATTACGGGACCCACAACAACGGGCGGGAAGATTCGTTCGAGCGCAGCACTACCACGTAATTTCACTAAGGTTGATAGTGCGAAATAGACGAAGCCTGCGCAAGCAAGTCCACCCATTGTGGTTGGAATGCCCCAAGTTTGTACGCCATATTGAATAGGCGCAATAAAGGCAAAAGAGGAGGCTAAGAAAATAGGAACTTGTTTACCGGTACAAAGTTGGAAAAGTAGTGTACCGATACCTGCGGTTAGAAGGGCTGTATTAGAATTTAATCCGGTGATTAAGGGGACTAATACTAAGGCGCCAAAGGCCACAAATAACATCTGTAAACCGACAAACGCTTGTTTGCCCATGCTTTGCACCTCAACAGGTGCGGTTGTAGTTTGATTACTCATTTAGTTTCAACTCTCGGTTTGAATTAACTGAAAGTGCGGTCGGTTTTAATGCTTTTTTAGCTTTTGTGTTTTCACGCACGGAAAAAAGACGGCCATAAATGCCGTCTTATTAAAAGGGAATTATTTCGTCCCAAAAATCTTATCGCCTGCATCACCCAAGCCTGGAATGATGTAGCCTTGTTCATTTAAGTGATCATCAATCGATGCACAATAAAGTTCGATATCTGGATGTGCTTTTTCTAATGCTTTGATCCCTTCTGGTGCAGCTACTAATACTAATACTTTGATATGTTGGCAACCTTTTGCTTTTAATAGATCAATTGTAGAGATCATTGAACCACCCGTTGCAAGCATTGGGTCTACAACGATAGCTAAACGTTCTTCTAAATCGCTCGCGAGTTTTTGGAAATAAGGAACGGGTTCAAGAGTTTCTTCATTACGGTAAATGCCAACCACACTGATACGAGCACTTGGAACATGTTCTAATACACCGTCCATCATGCCTAGGCCTGCACGTAAAATTGGCACAACGGTGACTTTTTTACCTTTAATACGTTCAATTTCAACTGGGCCATTCCAACCTTCGATAATTACTTTTTCTGTTTCAAGATCGGCAGTGGCTTCATAGGTAAGTAGGCTGCCTACTTCAGTGGCAAGTTCACGGAATTTTTTGGTATCAATATCCGCTTCGCGCATCACGCCTAATTTATGTTTAACAAGCGGATGTTTAACTTCAACAAGTTTCATCTTTTTTCTCCCTTTTAAAAAACAAATCGAAGAATTCTATATCAGAAATATTGAATTTCCTAGTGTTTTTATTATGACAGTTCGGTATAAAAACGGTGAAAAAATTGACCGCACTTTGCTATTAAATACATCCACCACAGCTACCACAGCGCCAATCTTCCTTATTCACCGCTTGATAGAATGCTCGCATGGTTTCTTCTTCTAAAGGAATATTGTGCTCGATAAAAACATCAGAAAGCCAATCGATGTTTTCCACAATCCAATCATCTTCCATTAAGCCTTCTCGATAAAGCTCATCTTCGGGATCCATAAAATTATAAATATTATTTGTTCCCATATCTTTATCTCGACGTTCAATTGGCAGTACCACAGGTAAACCGAGATAACTAATATCCCAATGACCTAGACATAGCGTATTGCCTTTTGATGACCAACTAGCGTTGAATGGATTGTCAATCATGTTGAAATGTTATAAGAAAAGTTGAAAAGTGTAGAAAGTATAGATCTAAAGACGAATTTAATCATACTTAAAAGAAGGTAAATGATTTGATAGAGATCAAAGTGCGGTCAGAAAATTTAATGGATTTTTTATAAATAAAAAGCGGCTAATTGCTTAGCCGCTTTTGCATGATTATTAATTTAATTACGCTGCTTTTTTCGGTTTAAAGAAAATCATCGTAAAGATTTGCCAGAAGAAAGCGAGAGCACCGAAGATGAAGACAACGTCGCCACCGAAACGAACCCAACGTAGGGTATCGAATAGAGGTTGTTGCATAAATTCTTCACTACGAGCATACCATAAGCCTTCAGAGATACTTGCATAACCTTGAATAATACCGATAGGTAATAAGCTTGATACGATCATTAACACTAAACCGCCATTTAACAACCAGAAGCCCCATTTCATTAATTTATCGTTAAATGGTGTATCTGGGCGTAAGTAACGAGCAATTAAGAAGACGAAGCCTAATGCTAAGAAACCATATACACCGAATAATGCAGCGTGAGCATGAACGGCAGTGGTATTCAAGCCTTGGATATAGTAAAGCGAAATTGGTGGGTTGATTAAGAAACCAAATACGCCAGCACCTAGCATATTCCAGAATGCTACAGCTACGAAGCAGTAAAGAGGCCATTTTAAGCGATCCATCCAAGGTGCTTTTTGTTTCATTGCCCAGTGTTCCCAAGCTTCATGACCTAATAACACTAATGGAACTACTTCAAGTGCAGAGAATGATGCACCTACTGCGATAATCGGAGTTGTTGCACCTGCGAAGTATAAGTGGTGGAAAGTACCTGGGATACCACCGATTAGGAACAATGCCGCTTCAGTAATGGTTGCCACAGTCGCAGTACGACGTGAAACTAAACCTAAACTTA
>CAUUXN010000126.1:0-4292 GCA_963548985.1 uncultured Haemophilus sp.
CACACTTTTATCAAACAAAAGGTAAGCACATTATCACCTGCAAAACTGAACACAAAGCTGTATTGGATACTTGCCGTCAATTAGAGCGTGAAGGCTTTGAAGTCACCTATTTAGATCCAGAAGAAGATGGTTTAATCGATCTTGAGAAATTTAAAGCAGCATTACGTCCAGATACAATTGTTGTGTCAATTATGCATGTGAATAATGAGATTGGCGTGATTCAAGATATTAAAGCAATTGGTGAGCTTTGCCGTGCAAACAAAACCATTTTCCACGTAGATGCGACCCAAAGTGTCGGTAAGGTAGAAATTAATCTTGCTGAATTACCAGTTGATTTGATGTCAATGTCTAGTCACAAATTGTACGGGCCAAAAGGTATCGGGGCATTATATGTTTGTCGTAAACCTCGCGTTCGTTTAGAAGCAATTATCCATGGTGGTGGTCACGAGCGTGGTATGCGTTCTGGTACATTACCTGTACACCAAATTGTTGGTATGGGTGAAGCTTATCGTATTGCAAAAGAAGAAATGGCGACAGAGATTCCTCGTATCAGAGCTTTACGCGATCGTTTATATAATGGATTAAAAGAAATTGAAGAAACCTATGTAAATGGTTCAATGGAGCACCGTGTAGCAAATAACTTGAACATCAGCTTTAACTATGTTGAAGGTGAATCATTGATGATGGCATTACGTGATGTGGCAGTTTCTTCTGGTTCGGCTTGTACTTCAGCGAGTTTAGAACCATCTTATGTATTACGTGCATTAGGTCGTAATGATGAATTAGCACATAGCTCAATTCGTTTCACTCTTGGTCGTTGGACAACGGAAGAAGAAATTGATTACACCATTAATTTAACACGTAATGCAGTAGCAAAACTTCGTGAATTATCGCCACTTTGGGATATGTTCAAAGAAGGTATTGATTTAAACACTATTGAGTGGGCAGCCCACTAATTTTCAAGGTGGCTTGACCGCCTGATAGCAACTTATTTAGGAAAGGAACATAATATGGCATACAGCGAAAAAGTTATCGAACATTACGAAAATCCACGCAATGTTGGTTCAATGGACAAAAAAGATAATTCTGTGGGCACTGGCATGGTGGGCGCGCCAGCTTGTGGTGACGTTATGCAGTTACAAATCAAAGTAAATGACAGCGGCATTATTGAAGATGCAAAATTTAAAACTTATGGTTGTGGTTCTGCGATTGCTTCTAGCTCTTTAATTACTGAATGGGTAAAAGGCAAATCTTTAGATGAAGCAGGTGCAATCAAAAACAGCCAAATTGCGGAAGAACTTGAATTACCACCGGTAAAAGTTCACTGCTCAATCTTAGCAGAAGACGCAATTAAAGCCGCCATTGCTGACTACAAAAATAAACAAGGTAAGTAATCAAAAGTGCGGTCGAAAATGACCGCACTTTATCAATTTAAGGATCAGAATATGTCTATAACACTCACTGAAAAAGCGGTACAACGAGTTCGTACTTTTCTTGAAAATCGTGGAAAAGGTATCGGTTTACGCTTAGGTGTGAAAACATCAGGTTGTTCGGGTTTAGGCTATGTGCTTGAATTCGTTGATGTGCTCAATGATGACGATCTTGTTTTTGAGCAGCATGGCGTGAAAGTGGTAGTCGATCCAAAAAGCTTGGTTTATTTAGATGGCATTGAGCTAGATTATGTCAAAGAAGGCTTGAACGAAGGCTTTAAATATAACAATCCAAATGTGAAAGAATCATGTGGATGTGGTGAAAGTTTCCATGTTTAAGGAATAAAGATGACAAATCCTTTTGCTATTTTTGATTTGCCCGTTGCTTTCAATGTTGATCAATCGCTTTTGTCTGAACGCTATTTAGTGCTTCAAAAGAGTTTGCATCCGGATAATTTTGTTACGGCAGATGCACAAGAACAACGCATTGCAATGCAAAAATCAACAGAAGTTAATGATGCATTAAAAACCTTGAAAGACCCAATTTTACGTTCGGAAGCAATTATTGCATTAAATACGGGAAAAACACAGGATTTAGAGCAAAAGAGTACGCAAGATGTCACATTTTTAATGCAGCAATTAGAATGGCGAGAAGAGCTCGAAAACATAGAGCAAAGTCAGGATGAAAATGCACTAGAATCCTTTGCAAAACGCGTCAAAAAAGAAACAAAAGAAATGTTGACCGCACTTGAAGCACAGCTTAATGAGCAACAATGGCCAACTGCTGCACAGTTCTGCGATAAATTACGTTTTCTAAAAAAATTGGCGGATGAAATTAGCCAAGTAGAAGAACGTCTATTTGAATTATAATCTTGAGGGCGTTTAATACGCCCTTTTCGCTATTGATAAATGGGCAACCGCCTCATACGAATGAAATCCGATTATGCAAACTTTAGAACAACTGACGGATGCCTCAAAATCTGCTTGGGGAACCATTTCCCAATGGATTGAGCATGCTCGTAATCATTGTGATGTGATTAAAAAAGATCAATCTAGTGCAGAACGTGAGCTTTTCACCATGCAAATGCCCACTTCTTCTCCGATGGGCGCGGTAATTTATGAAACGGGTGGCATTTTAATTCATCATGGTTGGTTGCGTATATTGGGTTCAGGCAGTTTTAAATTGCCACGTGGATTAATGGATTGGAATTTCAGCAAATCCTTTAATCAATCAGGTGATAAACCGAAATATTTGCTCGTTGCAGACGATGTTATTGGAGGGTATTTTGCCTTAAATGGTGGTTCTTTAGGAGATAATCTCGGCAAGATTTACTATTTTTCGCCGAAAGATTTAACTTGGCATGATTTAAATTTTACCTATACTGATTTCTTAGCCTGGGCATTAAATGGTGACATTGAAGCGTTTTACCAAAATCTGTTTTGGCAAAATTGGCAAGAAGATGTAAAACAACTTGATGGTAACCACATGATTGTTTTTACACCAGAGCTTTCAGAAGATAAGACGACTGATATTAATCAGCGTGAACGACGCGAAGTCAACATTGAAACCCATTATAATGCAAGTTTCACCGAACAAGATAAATTTGCACAAGCTTATTCAGTGGCATAACGAGCCCTTAACAAATTAATTATTAGAGATAAAAAGAGATATGGCATTACTCCAAATTGCAGAGCCAGGACAAACGGCTGCACCACATCAACATCGTCTTGCGGTAGGGATTGATTTAGGTACAACAAACTCTTTAGTTGCCGCAGTGCGTAGCGGTCAAGCTACCATTTTGAATGATGAACAAGACAGAAGCCTTGTACCTTCAGTTGTGTATTATGGTGAAAATGAAAAACTTGTGGGTACTGAAGCATTTGCCAACGCTGCAATTGATCCTAAAAATACGATTATTTCGGTTAAACGTTTGATTGGTCGTAGTCTTGCAGATGTGCAATCACGTTACACAAACTTACCCTATAAGTTTGTGGCAAGTGAAAATGGCTTGCCATTATTGGTGACGCATCAAGGTAAAAAAAGCCCAATTGAAGTCTCTGCAGATATTTTATCTCGTTTAAATCATATCGCTGAACAACGCCTTGCTGGTGAGCTTTCTGGCGTAGTGATTACCGTTCCCGCGTATTTTGATGATGCTCAACGCCAAAGCACGAAAGATGCAGCGCGCCTTGCTGGGTTAAATGTATTACGTTTATTAAATGAACCTACTGCTGCAGCAGTGGCGTATGGCTTAGATAGCGGGAAAGAAGGCGTCATCGCTGTTTATGACTTAGGTGGCGGTACCTTTGATATCTCAATTTTACGCTTATCTAAAGGCGTATTTGAAGTGTTAGCAACAGGTGGAGATACTGCCTTAGGTGGTGATGATTTTGACCATTTAATTGCAGATTGGATTGTTGAACAAACGGGTATTCAACCAGAAAATGTAAATGAGCAGCGTGAGCTTTTAAGCTTAGCGACTCAGACTAAAATTGCTTTAACGAGTGAGCAAAGTGCGGTCATTTCTTGGCGCGGATTTGAAGGTGAGTTAAGTCGTGAGCAATTTAATGAATTAATCCACTCATTGGTAAAACGCTCTTTATTAACCTGTCGTCGTGCATTGAAAGATGCGCATGTTGAAGCTGAAGATGTACAGGAAGTGGTTATGGTTGGAGGCTCAACTCGCGTGCCTTACGTACGTGAGCAAGTGGGCGAATTTTTCGGTAAAACACCATTAACCTCTATCGACCCAGATAAAGTGGTTGCCTTAGGTGCGGCAATTCAAGCGGATATTTTAGTGGGCAACAAGAATGACAGTGATATGTTGTTACTCGATGTTGTGCCACTTTCTTTAGGTATTG
>CAUUXN010000127.1:0-4273 GCA_963548985.1 uncultured Haemophilus sp.
TTACAACAAGAAATTTCGGCTGAACGATTAAAACAAAAAATTGGCCAAACGCTTGATGTAATCGTGGATGAAATTGATGACGAAGGTATTATCGGCCGTACAAAAGCTGATGCACCAGAAGTTGATGGCTTAGTTTATATTGAAAATCTAAGTGGCACGCCTGTGAAAGTAGGCGAATTTATTAAAGTAACCATTACCCATTCAGATGAATATGATCTGTGGGGAACCTGTTAATTATTCATTTTATTTATTTTTTATCAAAGGAATTTAAAAATGGCAGAAGTAAAAAATCAACCGAGTGTTATTCGTCTTGAACAAGAGGTGTCTGCAAAAAACTTTGAGGCAGCTTGTGTTGAGTTATTAGATATTTTAAGCAAGATTGATACTAATTTCGGTGGTATCGAAGGTATTGAAATTGATTATCCTAGTCAGTTAAATGACGAGTTAAAGCAAGATAAAATTAAACATTTTTGTACCCGTGTAGCGGTAGCAATGAGCGAATTATTTTCTGATCCTCAATTAGATATTTCAGAAGGTGGTGCACAGCGTTTCTTTAGCTTACAACGCTGGATTAATATGATTTTTTCATCATCACCCTTTGTGAATGCGGATCATGTGTTGCAAACCTATAACCGCAATCCAGATAAAACCAATTTATCCGATTTTCACTTAGATAGTGCAAGATCATCATTGATTAAATTCTGCATTTTGTATTTACCGGAATCGAATATAAACGTCAATCTTGATGCTTTATGGAATTTAGATCCAGAATTATGCGCATCCCTTTGCTTTGCATTGCAATCACCTCGTTTTATTGCGACTGATCAAGCGTTTTCTAAACGTAGTACCATTTTACAATGGTTCCCTGAAAAATTAGCAACGATTGAAAACTTAAATAATGTACCAAGTTCAATTTCACACGATGTGTATATGCATTGTAGTTATGATGTAGCTGAAAATAAGCACTGGGTGAAAAAAGCATTAAATCAAGTTATTCGTCGTCATTTATTACAAGGTGGATGGACTGATCGTGATGTTACTAAATTAGGTGAACGTGATGGCAAACCTGTCATGGTCGTATTATTGGAGCATTTCCATTCATCTCATTCAATTTATCGTACGCATTCCACTTCAATGATTGCTGCGCGTGAACGTTTCTATTTAATTGGTGTGGGTAATGATGCTGTAGATGAAGCAGGCCGAGCAGTATTTGATGAATTTCACGCATTAGAAGGCAATAATGTTGTCTCTAAATTAGATCATTTAAAAGCTATTTGTGAGAAAAATGGTGCAGCTGTTTTTTATATGCCAAGTATCGGTATGGATTTAACAGCTATTTTTGCAAGCAACACGCGTCTTGCACCGGTTCAAGTAATTGCTTTAGGTCATCCAGCTACAACTCATTCTGATTTTATTGAATATGTGATTGTTGAAGATGACTATGTTGGTTCTGAAAAATGCTTCAGCGAGCAATTATTGCGTTTACCGAAAGATGCCTTACCTTATGTGCCTTCAGCACTTGCGCCGCAACATGTAGAATATCGTTTACGTGAAAATCCTGAAGTGGTGAATATTGGTATTGCTTCTACTACAATGAAGCTTAACCCCTATTTCTTGGCGGCATTAAAAGCCATTCGTGATCGTGCTAATGTGAAAGTACATTTCCACTTCGCATTAGGTCAATCTAATGGCGTCACACATCCTTATGTAGAGCGTTTTATTAAGTATTATTTAGGCAGTGATGCAACAGCTTATCCACATGCACCTTATGATCAATATCTTCGTATTTTGCATAACTGCGATATGATGGTGAATCCATTCCCATTCGGTAATACCAACGGCATTATTGATATGGTGACATTAGGTTTAGTGGGGGTATGTAAAACCGGTGCAGAAGTGCATGAACATATTGATGAAGGGTTATTTAAACGTTTAGGTTTACCGGAATGGTTAATTGCAAATACGGTAGATGAATATGTTGAACGTGCAATTCGTTTAGCAGAAAACCATCAAGAACGCTTAGAGCTTCGTCGTCATATCATTGAAAATAACGGCTTACAAACCTTATTTACAGGCGATCCAAGCCCAATGGGTAAAGTGTTACTTGAAAAATTTGAGGAATGGAAAGCGGTAAATTTAGCTGAAAAGCCAAAGAAAAAAGCGACTAAATCTGCAACGACAAAAGAGAAGGCCACCAAGTCTACCACGACAAAGAAAAGTGCGGTCAAATCTGAAGGTAAATCTGAGCCGAAAAAAACGGTAAAGAAAACCACGAAAAAAGCAGATAAATAATCAATAAATCCCCGAAAGGGGATTTTTTATTGAGAAAAATTAAACAAAGTCTCATTTTTTTTAAAAAAACTTGATTTTGTAGCATAAAGCCTGTAATTAATAGACCCATTCAACACAACATAAAATAAGGAAAAACTCATGAAAAACGTCGGTTTTATCGGTTGGCGCGGAATGGTCGGTTCCGTATTAATGGATCGTATGGTGCAAGAGCAAGATTTTGCCAATATTAATCCAGTTTTCTTCACCACTTCTCAAGCAGGTCAAAAAGCCCCTGTGTTTGCAGGCAAAGAGGCAGGTGAGCTTAAAAATGCATTCGACATTGAAGAACTTAAAAAATTAGACATTATCGTGACCTGCCAAGGTGGCGACTATACCAATGAAGTCTATCCAAAATTAAAAGCAACAGGTTGGGACGGTTATTGGGTTGATGCAGCGTCTGCACTACGTATGAAAGATGATGTAATTATCGTGCTTGATCCGGTAAACCAACACGTGATTTCTGAAGGCTTGAAAAAAGGCATTAAAACTTTCGTAGGTGGTAACTGTACTGTGAGCTTAATGCTTATGGCTATCGGTGGTTTATTTGAGAAAGATTTAGTGGAATGGGTATCTGTCGCAACTTATCAAGCAGCTTCAGGTGCAGGCGCAAAAAATATGCGTGAATTGCTTTCACAAATGGGTTTATTAGAACAAGCGGTTTCAAGTGAATTAAAAGACCCTGCTTCATCTATTTTAGATATTGAACGTAAAGTGACAGCAGAAATGCGTTCTGATAGTTTCCCAACGGATAACTTCGGTGCAGCATTAGGTGGTAGCTT
Source organism: uncultured Haemophilus sp. (assembly GCA_963548985.1). Classification (GTDB taxonomy): domain Bacteria; phylum Pseudomonadota; class Gammaproteobacteria; order Enterobacterales; family Pasteurellaceae; genus Haemophilus_D. The sequence goes on from CAUUXN010000127.1 coordinate 3,111, forward strand.
AATCCCTTGGATTGACAAACTTCTCCCTGAAACAGGACAAACTAAAGAAGAATGGAAAGGCTATGCAGAAACCAACAAAATCTTAGGTTTAAGCGACAATCCAATTCCAGTAGATGGTTTATGCGTACGTATCGGTGCATTACGTTGTCATAGCCAAGCGTTCACCATCAAACTGAAAAAAGACTTACCGTTAGAAGAAATCGAACAAATTTTAGCGTCTCACAATGAATGGGTGAAAGTAATTCCAAACGACAAAGAAACCACATTACGTGAATTAACCCCAGCTAAAGTAACAGGTACATTAAGCGTACCGGTTGGTCGTTTACGTAAATTGGCAATGGGTCCAGAATACTTAGCGGCATTCACTGTAGGTGACCAATTATTATGGGGTGCTGCAGAGCCAGTTCGCCGTATCTTAAAACAATTGGTGGCGTAAGTTTTACTTTCACTACAAAGGGCGTATTTACTACGCCCTTTTCATTACTACAAAAGATAATATGTTACGATCTATCTTTGTTTTTATTACAATTTCTTTAATGACATTTCTTTTGCAATATTGGTTTGTCTCACGCCTTGGTTATCCTGAAACCTTTACAACAACATGCCAAGATTACACGGGTGAATTCTTATCTGAGGCACGTTGTGAATATACGTTTAATATATTATTTACAACGATAACTGTTGCGTTTTTAGCATTGTTTCCTTTTATTATTTCTCATAAATTATCTTGCTTTATTATCGGTTGTTTGTGGCTTGGGCTTTTATGGTTATTGGGTTCAGTTTTTATCACCTTTGATAGTACTGATTTAGGAAATACGCTTGAGCTTTCAAGTTTATTTCACTATGCTTGGATCGAATTAAAAATACCTTATATCATCATATCTGTTATTACTATCCCTACACTATTTTTTGTTAAAAAATTATGATCAGAGAACCTCATTTTCATCAATTTGCTCTTGCGGAGTTATTGCCTTTTTTTGAGCAATTTCCTACGCAATATCTTTCTGGCGAACGAAATATCAAATTGGCTTATCGTCATTTGGTTCAGCCTGAAAGTTCGGTCAGAAAATTGATGATTTTGGTGAATGGTCGAGCAGAAAATATGCTCAAATGGACTGAGTTGGCTTATGATTTTTACCAACAAGGTTATGATGTTTTGCTTT
>CAUUXN010000128.1:0-4250 GCA_963548985.1 uncultured Haemophilus sp.
TACGGGTGTATGCAACACACCTTCCGATAAATGCATATTATCTTTCCTTAGATTGCGACGCACGCGTCATCTTTGAGGCTCTAATCAATGCCCATAAGCCGAAAATGCCAACAATATAACCGATACCACCAATAATATCGTGTAGGTAAATTTTGTCTTTTAATTTAGAAATATCTTCGCGGACCAACATCAATGCATTGTCACTGTTATTAGTGGTTTGCGCAGATACTCTGTTGGCAACAATTGAGGCTCGATGTCCTTCTTCACCTTCTATCACTACTTTAATGGCACCTTCGGTAGTGGTATTGATCGGATAGGCAAATTGCCCATCGCGATCCGTTTTGCCTTCCAATAGAGGGGAGTCCTGGCCAGCTTGCAATATCTCCATATAGGTTTCTGCCGCTGGGGTCATATCGGAATAATAGGCTTTACCAGAAACTGTGCGTCCATCATATTGTGCAAAAACATGCAAACTATGAGCCAATGCCGATGGCGCGCACAGCAAGGTGAAAAGTGCGGTTAAAAATACAACTCTTTTCATTATTTCGCATCAAAAGTCAGCATATATTCAACACTGCGCTCGGTATAGTCAGGGTTTTCTTTAACTGGCTCGTCAAATTCAGCCCAAACTTTGTTATAACCCGCTTTAGGGGTGAATTGTGCGATACCTTTTTCATTGGTTAAGTTGAATGGGTGATCTTCGCCTAAACCTACTTTGATGCCTTGTACAGGTTTACCTTTTACTAACACGAGAATATCGAGAGGTTGTCCTGCTTTTGGTTCACTTTGAGGGATTAATTCATAATCCATGTTGTGTGATTTATTTGCTTGAGCATCCCAGTGTAAAATCGCTTTACCGAATTTGATCGGGTTAACACTAAGTACAGCTTCAGGTGCTTGTTGTTTGGTTTTTTCGACATATTTACCGCTTGGTAATTTTGACCAAACACCATTATCAAAGCGAATAAATGCAATGGCTGCATCAGGTGCGGCAAAGTGTGCTTCGCCTTCCTTAAAGTTAACTGTGGCATTTTGCAATTGGCCTTTAGCATCGAGTAGGCGTACCGCTTTTAATTTGCTTTGAGGATAGGTTTCAGTTTCCTCATGACCAAATTTAACCACATATTGCCCTTTTGCATCCTTAACAGGCTCCAACCAAACATTATGCGCATTAGCGAGTGATGCACCGAATAGTGCAGTAATAAACAATGCTGTTTTTTTCATGGAAGTTCTCCTTTTCTAACATGTGAATACTGTGATAAAGTATAAAATATGAAGTAACTTCAGAGTCAAGTGTAATTTTATAAAAAATGAAAATTGGTCAACTAGCCAACATTGTTGGCTGTACGGTGGAAGCTGTACGTTTCTATGAAAAACAAGGATTAATCGAACCCGCCAAACGAACGAGCGGTAATTTTCGTGTTTATACGGAAGAGCATTTGAAGCAACTTTCTTTTATCTGTTATTGTCGCAGTTTGGATATTTCACTAAAAGAAATCAAAATGTTGCTCAATCCTCAATGTGCCACTCAAGAGCAGGAAAGAGAAATCAATGAGCTGCTAGATCGACATATTCGAGAAGTATCAAAACGGATCCATGAATTGGCTCACTTGAGACTTCGCTTAATTCAGCTCAAAGGCAAATGTAGTCACTTTGAGCAAAATAATGATTTAATGAACACTTTATTGCAGCATAGCGGCATTAATTTTGTGCCGCTAAAATGATGTCTAGCACGAGTACCAGTAAAAATTTTTCAAATAATGTTTAAATATCGAACAGCGAAACATAGAAAAGCTGAAAATAAACATCAAAAAAGAGTAGAATTTGGACAGGCTACCTTTTTATTTTAAGGAGAAAATCATGCATGAGATGTCTCTCTGTCAGAATATTATGGAAATTATTGATCAACAACAGAAAAAGCATGAAATCCATGAAGTGACAGATATTTGGCTAGAAATTGGGGCACTGTCTTGTGTCGAGCAAAGTGCGGTAGAATTTTGCTTTGAAATTATGCGCAAAGATACCGTTGCTGAAAACTGTCAGTTACATTTTATTCATTTACCTGCGATTGCATGGTGCTGGCAATGTCAAAAGGAAGTTGAGATTGAAGCCTATCAAGATTGCTGTCCACATTGTCACAGTGCATGTTTACAACGTCGAAGTGGCACCGAATTTAGAGTGAAAGAAATTGCCGTAAAATAGCAAGACGTCTAAATTGGCAAATTTAACCTGATCTTTTGAATATAAAATACGCTAACTACTTGATAGTATGTATTTATCTCTCTTCAAAGAATATATTTAAGATAGAGAATATGGTATTCTAACGCATGTGAATTACCATAGATTCTAAGTATTTACAGAATAAACGAAACATTATTGAGGTGACTTATGTGTACAACCTGTGGCTGTGGCCATCCAGACCAAGTCAGAATCGGAGAATTACCGCATGTTCATCATGATTCCAATGCGCAACATGCAACAAAACTACCTAATTTTTCTCACTCCGCCTTCCGCATGCCAGACTCTCCACAACAAGATGAAACTCAGCAACGATTACTGAAAGTAGAACAAGATATTCTTGGCGCAAACAATCAATTAGCCGATATGAATCGTCGCTTTTTTGCCAATCAACACATTTTGGCACTTAACCTTGTTTCAAGTCCAGGTTCAGGCAAAACAACTTTGTTGACGACCACATTAAATGCATTAAAAAATGACTATCCTTGTTATGTGATCGAAGGGGATCAACAAACAGAAAATGATGCGGATCGTATTCGTCAAACGGGTGTGCCGGCGATTCAAGTTAATACGGGAAAAGGTTGTCATTTAGATGCACAAATGATTGGTAATGCATTGGTGAAATTGCAGCCACAGGAAAATAGTCTGATGTTTATTGAAAATGTCGGAAATCTAGTTTGTCCGTCAGAATTTGATTTAGGTGAGCATGCTAAAGTAGTGATTTTATCTGTAACAGAAGGCGAAGATAAACCACTCAAATATCCACATATGTTTGCGGCTTCGAAGTTAATGATTTTAAACAAAGTAGATTTACTGCCGTACTTAAATTTCGATGTGGAAAAATGTATTGCTTATGCGAAACAAGTGAATCCAACAATTGAGGTCATCCAGTTGTCTTCTCAAAGTGGAGAAGGGTTACAGCAATGGCTAGATTGGTTAAAAGCGCAAGAACGATAGGAGCATCAAATGCAGTTTGTTGATGAATTTCGTGATCCTGAACTGGCTAAAAGTCTGTTGCAGCGACTACAAAAAATAATGGAAAACCAACCGCACTTTACGCCAGAAAATCCGTTATATCTAATGGAGGTCTGCGGCGGACATACTCATACCATTTTTAAATTTGGGCTGGATCGTTTATTACCCAAAAGCATTGAATTTATTCACGGTCCAGGCTGCCCGGTGTGTGTATTACCGATGGGACGAATTGATGTATGTATTGAGATTGCTCGTCGCCCAGAAGTCATTTTCTGTACTTTCGGTGATGCGATGCGAGTACGCGGACGTCTAGGCTCGTTATTGGAAGCTAAAGCACAGGGTGCGGATGTTCGTATCGTTTATTCACCGCTCGATGCATTGAATATCGCATCAAATAATCCAGATAAAAAAGTCGTGTTCTTTTCACTTGGTTTTGAAACAACCATGCCGAGTGCTGCAATTACCTTGCAACAAGCGAAAAAACAGCAGGTAAAAAACTTTTTTGTGGTATGCCAAAATATTACCATCATCCCGACATTACACAGCTTATTGTCACAGGGACAAGTAAAGATTGATGGCTTTATTGCGCCAGGTCATGTCAGCATGGTGATTGGTTCTGAACCTTATCAAGAATTGTGTGACACCTATCATAAGCCTTTTGTGATCACTGGTTTTGAGCCTTTAGATATCCTACAAGCAATTTTAATGTTGGTGACACAGATTGTTGAACAACGCTGTGAAGTGGAAAATCAGTATAAACGCATTGTGCACCAACATGGCAATCTGTTGGCACAACGGGCAATCAGTGAAGTATTCCGCTTGAAAGCCAGTAGCGAATGGCGTGGATTGGGCGAAATTGCAGAATCTGGCGTAGAACTGACAGATGATTACCAATGCTTTGATGCAGAAGCGCATTTTGCTTGTCAGCCACATCAAGTTGCTGATGATCCAGATTCTCGTTGCGGTGATGTATTAATCGGTAAATGCAAGCCGGCTGATTGCCCATTATTTGCTAAAAAATGTAATCCAGACAATGC
>CAUUXN010000129.1:0-4178 GCA_963548985.1 uncultured Haemophilus sp.
AATGGCAGCAGTGATGCATGGGTAGCAAAAGCATTAAAATCAACGAAAGCTTGGGCAAAACGTTTACCAAAATATGAAGAACGTATCCGTTTATCTTTAGATAACTTAGCGAATATTGAGCAAAATACTAATCTGACCATCCAACAAATGCGTGAGATTTGTGATGCGGTATCTCGTGGTGAACAAAAAGCTCGTCGTGCGAAAAAAGAAATGGTTGAAGCTAACTTACGTTTGGTCATTTCTATTGCGAAAAAATATACCAACCGTGGTTTACAATTCTTGGATTTAATTCAAGAAGGGAATATTGGTTTGATGAAAGCGGTAGATAAATTTGAATACCGTCGTGGTTATAAATTCTCTACCTATGCAACTTGGTGGATTCGTCAGGCAATTACTCGTTCAATTGCAGACCAAGCGCGTACAATCCGTATCCCGGTTCATATGATTGAAACGATTAACAAATTAAATCGTATTTCTCGTCAAATGCTACAAGAAATGGGACGTGAAGCTACACCAGAAGAGCTTGCTGAACGCATGGGGATGCCAGAAGATAAAATCCGTAAAGTGCTTAAGATTGCAAAAGAGCCAATTTCAATGGAAACCCCAATCGGTGATGACGATGATTCACATTTAGGTGACTTCATCGAGGATTCAACTCTTGAGTTACCATTAGATTCTGCCACTGCACAAAGCTTGAAAGTGGCGACTCATGAAGTGTTAGAAGGGTTAACCCCTCGTGAAGCAAAAGTATTACGTATGCGTTTTGGTATTGATATGAATACCGACCACACGCTTGAAGAAGTGGGTAAACAATTTGATGTAACCCGTGAGCGTATTCGTCAGATTGAAGCGAAAGCATTGCGTAAATTACGTCATCCAAGTCGTTCTGAAACCTTAAGAAGTTTCTTAGATGAGTAATTATTCATTCATATAAAAAAGAAAAGGCAGAAATATCTGCCTTTTTTATTTGATTAAATTTGGCTATTTACCACCAAATCACATTCCTTTAAAATATGCACCTTTCATCATTTTAAAAAACAAAAAAGGAACTTTATGGAAGAATCTCAAGAACTAGAAAAGCTGCCTAGAGTAGTGACTAGTGTATTAAAAGTAATATTAAGTTTTTCACTTATTGCTTTGGCTTTAGTGTTGATTATTGCTTTAGCTAAAATCACCTATACCTTAGCAATTATGGTGTTCAATACATCAAGCGTAGTGCCTTATGATGTTGCTGAACAAGCCGTGATGTTTTTCTTATATTTCGGTTTTATTGGCCTAATCGTGCAATATTTTAAAAGCGGCTATCACTTTCCTTTGCGTTATTTTATTTACGCGGGGATTACCGCTATGTTGCGCCTGATTATTGTGAATCATGAGAGCTCAGTTGATACTATCTTATTCGCCGGCGCGATTTTGATTATGGTTATTGCACTTTGTTTAGTGTTGTATTCCAATAAAATTAAAATTTAAAAGTGCGGTCGTTTTGACCGAGGTTTTGGAATGGATTATTCCGGCACAATCCATTCCACTGTCCAACTTCCCGTGCCTTCTGGAACGAGCGTTTGAGTCAAATAAGGCAAAATAGACTTCATTTGTTGTTCTAATTGCCAAGGTGGATTAATCACTACCATTCCACTTGCGGTCATACCACGTTGATCGCTATCAGGGCGAACAGCCAATTCAATTTTCAAAATTTTACGAATTCCCGTTGCCACTAATCCTTTAAAAATGCGTTTTGTTTGTTGGCGTAGAACCACTGGATACCAAATGGCATAAGTGCCTGTCGCAAAGCGTTTATAACCTTCTTCGATCGCTTTCACCACCAAATCATAATCCTCTTTTAATTCATAAGGCGGATCAATAAGCACTAAGCCGCGGCGTTCTTTTGGCGGAAGTGTCGCTTTGAGTTGTTGGAAACCATTTTCTGATTTTGTGGTGATATTCTTAAATTCTTTAAAGTTATTGCGTAATAATGGAAAATCGCTCGGGTGTAATTCTGTCAATAATGCACGATCTTGAGGACGCAATAATTGTGCGGCAATCATTGGAGACCCGGCATAATAACGTAATTCTTTACCGCCATAATTGAGTTTTTTAATGAGATCCACGTAGCGAGCCACTTCTTCGGGTAAATCCGTTCTTTCCCAAAGTCTCCCAATTCCCTCTTTGTATTCACCGGTTTTTTCTGATTCGTTAGAACTTAAACGATAACGACCAACACCAGAGTGGGTATCGAGATAGTAGAAGCCTTTTTCTTTCAGCGAAAGATTTTCCAAAATCAGCATTAACACAATGTGTTTTAACACATCGGCATGGTTGCCGGCATGGAAACTGTGACGATAACTTAACATGCTTTGTCCTTTGATGAGAAAAAGTGAGCTCAAAATTGGTGGTATTATTTTGCTGTAGCATAAAAATATTACCACTTGAAGTATTAAAATCTTCGCTAGGCATTGAACTCAAAAAGGGTGTCTATTATGGCAGAATTTTTTCTAGCTTAGCAACTTATGTGAAAGTAAGTATATGGTTTAAATTATTATAGTTACTGCTCAAATTAGTTTTAGAGAACTAAACAAAAAAGTCTAAACTAAAGTTAATGTCATTTTTCTATTGTTTTATTCTACATTGAGATATAGAATCTATCCAAATTTAGTCGGGGTGCCACAAGATGGCTGAGATGATACCCGTGAACCTGAAACAGTTAGCACTGACGTAGGAAACTAATATGCCAAAATACTTTCTCATTCTTCATACCTCTTTTCATTCCTTTTCTGTCGTTACCTTTAGTCATTAATCCTTAGGTTAATGCAATGGTGAATATTCAGGATCTTAGTCTTGCTTTTGGTGGGCAAGTAGTATTTGAACACCTTGATTTAACGCTTTTACCTAATGAATGGGTCAGTTTACTTGGCTGCTCTGGTGTAGGTAAATCAACGCTTTTAAGATTAATTGCAGGGCTTGATACACAAGGGAAAATCCAAGGCAATATCATCTTTCATCCTAATATTCGAGTAGCATGGCTACCACAAAAAGATACCCTTTATCCCTGGCTTTCAATTGTTGATAACGTCCAATTAGAAAACATACTATTTGGGAAGAAATCCACAAAAACAACTCTTCAAGCAAAAGTACTACTTGAACAAGTAGGCATGTCAGAACATCTTCATAAAAGCTGCGCTCAATTATCTGGAGGACAGAAACAAAGAGTGGCTCTCGCTCGAGTATTAATGCAAAACGCTGATTTAGTTTTACTTGATGAACCTTTCTCTGCCCTTGACGCGATTAGTCGTTACCAATTACAAAACTTGGCCCATGAACTATTAAAAGATAAATCAGTGTTATTGGTTACCCATGATCCTCAAGAAGCATTACGCTTAAGCCAACGTATTTTTGTATTACGTTCGCCGCAGCCTAATCAACCCGCATTATCCGATGTCATAAAACCTGAAGGTAAAGCACCACGAGAACTTAACCAAGAAAATTTGTGGATACTCCAACAGCAATTATTAAATGAGTTATTAGAGGGAAAAAGATGAAACTTAGCCTTCTTAAACCACTCTTTATTGGAATTATATTGCTGTGTCTCTGGCAACTTATTGGCGTATTAGGTGATTTTCCTCATTACATATTTCCTTCTCCACAAGCCGTGTGGCTGCAATTGACTTCCAATGCAGAACTACTTTGGCAGCATACACAAATCACCTTAATTGAAATTGGCTTAGGGTTATTGTTGGGGTTTATTTTCGGATTGTCATCAGCCCTGTTACTCTCTTTTTCACCTAAAACATCATCATTACTGTTACCAATTTTAGTCATTTCTCAAGCAATTCCTGTTTTTGCCATCGCCCCAATACTCATACTTTGGCTGGGTTATGGCATGCCATCAAAAATTCTGATGGCCATACTCATTATCTATTTTCCTGTAACAGCAGCTTGTTACGATGGATTACGCAATACACCTCAAGCTTGGCTCGACCTCGCCAAAACGTTAAAACCTTCCCCTTTGCGTTTATTACTTAAAGTGCGATTACCTGCTGCATTGCCTGCATTTGCATCGGGGTTTCGTATTGCCGTTTCAGTCGCCCCAATTGGCGCTGTAATCGGAGAATGGGTGGGTTCATCTGAAGGGCTTGGCTATTTAATGATCCACGCCAACGCTCGTATGCAGGTGGATTTAA
>CAUUXN010000130.1:0-4121 GCA_963548985.1 uncultured Haemophilus sp.
CGATGTGCGCTTCCACAAAGGCTATGATCATAGCTATTACTTCATCGCCAGTTTTATTGGTGAGCATATTGCCTATCATGCGGTATTTTTGAAGTAAGCCAAGGAAGTGATTCGTGAATCGATCAAACGTTGGAACGAATGTTAATTTTTCATGTTAATGAATTAAAAAGGCATCAGATTGATGCCTTTTGTTTTTATCGATAAATAAAAGTACAATTAAAATGAGCTACATACACTTCTAGAATCAGCATGTTTTAACTATATTCCTAGTATAGGAAGAACCTTAAGCAGGGAGAATGCTAATAGATGGATACAGTATTAATATAATAAATGGATGGTGGGGGATGATGAAAGGTAAATTTTTAATTTTATTATTTATTATAATAGGTTCTTTTTTGTTAAATTTATCAATGTTTGTTGGGGCTAGAGTTTTATATAATATTGAAAATAATAATGATGTTCTAACTATAAATTTTTTAGATTATTTTAATTGTGGTTTTGTAGAGCGTTTAAAAATGATTGCAATGCATTCTTTTATATTTTTTGTTGCAGTTCTATTTTTTTATAAAAAGTAAACCATGGAAGGCTATATAAAAAGGTTTTTGGTAAAGTAAGACAGGTGGTGTGGATTTAAAAATGTTTATGTTTTTATTCATTCGTGAAACTTTGGCTACACACCGTGCACCAGCTTTTTAAGAAGGAGTCTATATGCTAAGTAGATTTATAGAGTTTTTAGTTTATTTTACTGGTTATTCTTTGTTCGTTTTTATATTTTGTTTTGTTGGTATGTCTTCTCTTATTATATTATTTAAATTTATTGTGAGTTTGGGAAATATCTCTATGAAAGATATTCTTAACGTATTGTCATTTAACTTATATGGTTTTTCCAGATTATCACCATTAATAGTATTATCAATTCTTATATCTAAAAAACTCAGAGGTGGCTAGTATAGAAAGTGTTTAATTTCTGATGTTAAGTTATTAGAAATTTGTAGTCTGTTTGATATATAAACAGACTACAATTTAAAATACAGAAGTACAAAGTGCGGTCAATTTTCAAAGAGTTTTAAAACTTCTTGAAAACTTTTTGAAAACTGACCGCACTTTTGTCTTATTGAATATCGTTAAAACGAGAAACGTAATTCTGCATTCACATTATTCGCTTTGGTGTCATGGTTGTAAGCACCTTGATAGCCGACTTTTACTCCGAATGCCGGCGTGAACTGCGCTTGTAATGCCACACCTGTCGTGACGACATTTTTCAATTCTTTACCATAAAGATTCGCCACATCTTGGTTATTGATAACCAAGCTGCCTTCAGCAGCTTTATCTTTATGGAAACGATGATAAGCCACATCACCTAATAGATTTAATTGAACGCCACCAATTGCAAATGGAATGGATGGACGTAAACCTACAGAGGTGACGATTAAATCACGATTGTTATCTTTTAACTGCACTTCACCTTTAGTCACACCTTTATTTTTGATGTGCATATAGCTTACACCAGCATAAGGTTCAATCGCAAAATGTTCGCCTTTTAAGCCTGTGTAGGCAAGTTCAGTAAAGACATTTTGTGTTTGGCTATGGCTTTTCACACCTTGTGCAAATTCTGCACGTTGTTCGTGTTTACCCCAACTTTGAATAAAGCCAATTTTTGGTGTTAATACGTTGAAACGATGTTCAGCTGTTAAGCCTAAATGTACAGCACGATCTTTCGAAGTGCGGTCAATTTTGTGACTATTTTGTGTTGAGCCGACAAATACACCTAAATGTTTGTTTGTATCAATGGTTGCATCAATACCCACAAGTTGATTGTACGCATGGCTGCTTAAACTATCCGTGCTGAAGTGGGTGAAGGTGCCACTTGTCCAAATTTGTGTACCTGCATTAAGTTGAGCTCTTACTGCGCCTGGTTGAGCAAGTTGCTGACGAAGCAATAAGCCATTTAATACATTGTGTTGTTGAGCTGCGAGATCTTCATCATAGCTTAAACGAGCAAAGGCTTGGCGAGCATTCTCTTTTGTTCCCCAAATGAGGCTTTGATATGCTGCACTGCTTGTTGCTGCATCTAAGGCATTGGCGATAGCCACTTCATTTTCAGTCGTTGCTGCAGATGAAAGGGCTTTTTTCTGAACGGTCACTTTCAACGTATTCGCATTACTTTCATTTTTAACGGCAAAGAAATCATAAGTGCGAGGTGTTTCAACTATCGCATTTTCAGCCCCTACAAATGAGCCTGTACCTTGCACAGATACCGCTTTTTGTGGATCTTTTTGTAATTGAGGCAGAATTTCTTCGTCAAATTTATTTGGCACTAAAACAGAACCGTCTGCAAAGGTTGCATTGACGTTAGCAATACCATTATTCAGTAAGAAACGACCACCTTTTTCCACTGTCGCAGTGACCGTTTTCGCGGTGCTGGTTAAGGTTTCGGTAACAAATCCATTCTCACTTGGTTTAGTGACTTCCGCTTTTGGTAACACTTCCAATGTTGCACCTTGTTTTACGATGACTTGTTGTGCCGAACCAAGGGATTGATTTAACCCTGAAAGTTGACCTTCATTTACAGTAATTGCACCAGTGAAGCTGTTATTACCGGTGAGGGTTAAGGTGCCAGCCCCATTTTTAGTTAATGCACCAACATAGCCTTGTGCAGCACGTTCATTACGAGCGGCTTCACGCGCTAAACCTACTTGATATTCTGCTTTTTCTTCAGCTGTCGCACCTGCACGATTTTGCATTAATGCTTCTAATTCTGCTTTGCGTGTTGCCCAAGTCGTCGCTTCAGCTTGATCTTCGACTTGACGTGCTTTGATGGCTTTATCGCTAATATCATTTGACCAAACATCATTTTGATTGAGGTTGATTTTCATGTTTCCTAAGAATTGACCTGGGCCAAACATCGCTTTGCCAAGATCTAAAATTCCCCAACCCCAAACGTTACTTGGTACACCTTGTTCAGTTTCCCAACGTTCTAATGGTTTACCTTCGAGCCCTTTGCGAAGTGTGGTTTGTCTTGCTGTAGTCAGCATGACATCACGTGCTTGATCGGTTGTCATGTATGGATAGCGAGAAAAGATGACGCCTAATGCACCACTTACGTGTGGGGCTGCCATTGAAGTACCACCGGCTGATTTGTAAATAGGGTCACCATAAGTATTGTTGTCTTGTAATTGAATGTAGGAGGAATAGATGTTGGCGGATGGCGCCGCAATCGTCCACCATTTTGAATGGCCGGCGAGGTTAAATTCTTGAATATCTGCGCCTGCTTTTTCATCACTCACATCGTCATTTGAATCATTTGGATAGCCTTCACCACCCACTTGTCCAGTAACGTTTACCCAGTATTTTTCTGCATCAGGTCTAAAATAAGGCAACATCGCGCGCGTAAAGGACTCAGCCATCATACTACGGTTACCCGCTGTAAAGACTTGAATCACTTGTTTATTTTTTGCCACTTCATAAGCCGCATCAACAAAGTTTTTCTCACCACTCGTGACAAATTGATAATAAGCTTTTTCAGCTTCGCCTAAATTACTTAAATAAATATGTGCTGCAGGACTGGAAATTGGCTCAGGTGCTTTTGGTACATCATAATATTGCACGCCATATTCTGGTACATCACGCCAATCATATTTTGGTTTATAGCCTAATGCACCGGCAAAGGATGAATTAACACGACGGTTTGACCCCCAACTGTTATTAATTACTTTTGCGCCCGCATCCGCGAGGGCAGAGTAGCCTTGTAAGAAGAAACTATAGTCTTGATTTGGACCATAGGTCATGTTGTCGTTACCACCCGTGTTGGCAGAATAGAGATTGGCGCCGAATGCTACACCGTGCATTTCGTTGCCGTCACGGCTTGCCGCCATTGTACCGCCAACGTGCGTACCGTGCGCATCATTGGTATATTTATGCCATGCCCCGTCAATATTGAAGGCTTCACCTTTAGTGAAGATGCCATTATCTGTTTTATCGAAATTGCGTTTGCCGTTTTTTACGGGTTCATTTTTATTAATTGGACCATTTCCCACCGATGCATCGGGATAACGCATGCCATCTTTACTATAAGTCCCTTCCGTTTTTACAACGTGGATTCGACCGTCTTGAAATTCAGG
>CAUUXN010000131.1:0-4116 GCA_963548985.1 uncultured Haemophilus sp.
TCTTCATCAAAATGATGGAAATGCAACTCTTGTGGATATTCCGCAAAAGTCGCCACACTGCCCTCACATTTTCCTTGTTGAATTTGCTCAGCAAGTTGTTTAATGCCCGAATCATCTCGGAAACGGCGACTAAAGGTTAAATGGCAAATGGCATCACGCAGCGGACTATGTTCATCCGAAGTTGGAACAGTATAGCCTGTTGTTGTATGAATATAATCAGCTTGAGCAGGACTATAATCTTGTGTTAAAAATTGTGCAATTTCACCTAATACTGCCCCCGCTTCTACTGAAGCTAATTGAGCCTGGTCGCCCAATAAAATCAAACGTGTTTCGGGCTTCAACGCTTGCACAAGTTTCGCCATCATAGGCAAATCAATCATCGAGGTTTCATCCACCACTAATACATCAATTTGCAGTGGATTATGTGCATGATATTTTACGCTATCGGTAAAAGGTCGAACACCTAGCAAACGATGCAACGTTTCTGCGCTTTTCGGAATGGATGCACGTAATTCATCTGAAATCGGCATTTGTGCCAAAGCGTTTTCGATAGATTCCGTTAAACGAGCCGCGGCTTTTCCTGTTGGCGCAACCAATTTAATGTGAAGCTTGCCACCAAATAATTCCTGTAATACACATAACAAACGAGTGACTGTCGTGGTTTTCCCTGTTCCTGGTCCACCTGTAATCACAGAAAATGGACTTTTTACCGCCGTTGCGACTGCTACTTTTTGCCAATCAACTTGCGCTTGTTGTTGAGGGAAATAACGATCTAATAAGGTTCGAATTTGTTGCGGTTCTACCGATAAAGTGCGGTCATTTTTCAAGGCGTTTTTAATATATTGCGCAACGCGGAATTCATCTTGCCAAGCTCGATAGAAATAAATCGCCCCAAATTGAAATGCGAGAGGCGCAATCTGATTTTCAGGATCTTGTGTAAAAGCAATATGACCCGCTAAGGCTGATTGCCATTTTGATACAGGAAGCGAACCGATCTTTTCATTGATAAGCAACAAAAAACCCGTTTCAGTATGACGATAAGCCAAACCGAATAAATTACGTTCTAAAAAGCGATCTAACATACAACAAGTATTGCCTTGCGTATAGCTCCAGTTGCAAAGTGCGGCTAATAAAATCGCTAAATTTTGTACGGACTCGGTATAGCCTTTATCTTTTTGTTTATCAGCAATTAATTGAGCAAAATAATAATCGCCTTGAGTAATCACACCTTGTTCTTGCAAGGATTTTAATAGGCTTAACATTAAAATAATTCCTCTAATTGTTGGATTAATTGCCAATCTGGTTTATCAAAAAAGATGCCCGATTGTGGCGAACCATTCATTCCTCGTAAAAATGCATAGACTACACCACCAAAATCTCGGTTGTAATCGTAGTGAGGTAAACGTGTTTTTAAATAACGGTGTAATGCCACCACATACAACAAATATTGCCAATCATAATGATGCTCTAACATGGCTTTTTTCAATGCAGCTTGATCGTAATCCTTTAATGTCTCACCCAAGAAATTCGATTTGTAATCAAGCAAATAATATTTACCTTGATGACAGAAAACTAAGTCCATCGTGCCCCGCACCATGCCTTGAATATCATCAAACTGTAACAGTTCTGATGGCAAATGATGTAAGGTTGCTAACGCTCGGTTAAAACCATCGACATCAAAATGACTTGAAATATTGAGATAAAACGCCAACTCTTTTAAGCATTGTTTTTCGTTAATTTGAGCAAGAGTAAAATCATCGTTTGGCAAAATTGGCGTGCTGAGTATTTGTGCAAACCACTGTTGAACTGCTGCAAATTGCTCTTCGGCAAGATTTAAATCCTGACATAATTTCTCAATGTTTTCTTTCTCTGCTAGTTGAGCAAAAGGCACCTTTTCAAAATAACGATGTAACAAAGTACCGATTTGTGTTCCACGTGGGAAATCCAAAACCATTTCATCGTTATTATGATCAAGTGCGGTCAGATTTTCAGGGATATTTTCTATTGAAATCGATGCATCATAATCTTTCGCATCATCAAAAATGAGCGATTTTTTCACCGCACTTTCATTCAAATAAGCTTTACGTTGATGAGTTTGTTCTATGCCACTAAAGCTCGTCACTCGCCAATCTTGTTCAATTTCACCTTGGAAAATTTCTGCACTTAAATTTTCTTGAGAAAAATTTAAAGTAAGTGGTTCACTGGCTTGTAACACATCGGTTAATTCAATCGCTACATCATTTGGTAAAAGCTGCTTAAATTTTTCCAATAACGGTTGAGTATCCCAATTATTTGGCAAATCGAGTTTTCGACCAATTTCACCTTGCGTTAAAACATACAATAAAGCATTCCATTTTTTATCAAAGGCTTTCGGTAACACAAAGGCCATTTGATATTTTGCTCGAGTCAATGCTACATAAAGCAAACGCAATTCTTCCGCAAAAACTTCTTCTGTTACATCATCCAAGTGTTGATCTTGCATGTCCCACACAGTTTTGTTTTGTTTCTTATCGTAATATAAATTAAATAGTTTCTTTTTAGTTGGGTCTTTTGCTGCATTTCCTAAAAATGGCAACCAAACCAAATCATATTCCAATCCTTTAGATTTATGGATAGTCACAATCTTCACTAACTGGCGTTCGCTTTCTAAACGAATTTGAGCTTCTTGACGGCAATTATCTTGAATTTGCTTTTCAAACCAACGTAATAATGCTGCTTCACTTTCATTTAATGCGGCTGCTTGCTGTAAAATTTCAGCTAAATGTAATAAATCCGTCAGTTTTCGTTCGCCATCAGGCCGAGATAAGAGTTTTTCTGTGATATTTTCAGCTAAAAGTAAATGGTGCAACATCGGCAAGACGCCTTGGCGTTGCCAAATTTGTTGATACTCTGCGAATTTTTCAGCCCAACGTTGCCACTGAATTTCATCTTGGTGAATTTGGTGAATTTCAGCTGCATTTAAGCCGAAAAGTGCGGTCGCAATTGCATTCAAAATTGGGCGTTCCGTCACACTCAAACAAGCTTGCAAAATCAAGGCCAGTTCTTTTGCGGTGTTACTCTCAAAGACATTTCCTCTATCCGAAAGGTAAACCGAAGCAATACCGAGTGCTTGCAATTCTTTTTTCACCAGATCGGCTTCGGTATAACCACGCACCAAAACGGCAATATTTTCTGCTCGCAATGTTTGATTTTCCGCTTTGCTTTCATTCGGAAAAACAACCGGATTTTCAGCCGCACTTTTTAACCATTGCTGAATCGATGTTGCGCAAGCTTTCGCATAATCTTGCTGGGTGGAGTCATTTTTATCATTAATGTAAAAACGGAAGGCGGGTTCAGGTTGATTATTCAACTGAAAAACAAGATTCTTCTTGGCTGCGCCGACATTTAAAAATTCAATATTTTTATAAATAAAAGGGTCATTTTTAAAATTAAATAATCGATTTACCCCTTCCACTAAAGGTTGGGATGAACGGTAGTTTGTGCCTAAGTTAAAACGCTCGTTCGCTTCGTCTGCTGCTTTTAAATAAGTGAAAATATCGGCACCACGGAAACGATAAATCGCCTGTTTGGGGTCCCCGATCATCATAAAGCCAACATTACCTGACGCGGTTTCATTGTGATAAATTTTCGAGAAAATTTGATACTGCAACGCATCCGTATCTTGGAATTCGTCAATCATGGCAAAAGGATATTGAAAACGAATTAACTCCGCTAACTGTTCTCCGCCATCACCATATAGTGCTTCTTTCAATAAGCGTAATAAATCATCAAAGGATTTTTCAGGATGATTCGCTTTGTATTCAAGAAGTTTCTTTTGAATACCTTGACGATAGTGATAAAGAATGATTTTTTTAAATAAATCACTTGGTTGAATTTCTTCAATTAAAGCTTCAATCTCTTCAAAGGCTGGATGTGTTACTCTCACCCCTTTTTTCTTAAAATCTGCTTTGACGGCGTTATCTAAAGCCGATTGTGTAAATTTTTTTACTAGTGTTTCGTTTAATGTGAGATCTGCTCTATTTTTTGCCCATGAGGTGACTTCATCTACAAAAGATAAAATCGTTTTACTTGAATATGTTCTACCATTTAAACAAGATTCATCTTTTTTTACGACTT
>CAUUXN010000132.1:0-4100 GCA_963548985.1 uncultured Haemophilus sp.
TCTTTATAAGTCACATCACCTTCTTGGATAGAATCACGAATACCACCTGAGTTCATGATACCAATGTCTGCTTTCGCTTTTTGGCGTTGTGCTTCTGCAATTAAGTGACCAAGGTTAGTTTGTTCAAAACGAATAATGGTACGATCACCTTCTAACTTACCGTTTAGTTTACCTACTTTTTGGCTTAATAAAGCATCACCTTTATCTTGGTAAGACTTTAAAAGTTTTTCCATTTCCGGATCTTGTGGAATCTCTTCGGCATAGCTCACATATTCTGTTTTGCCATCTTCTTTTTTCACTTTTTTCTTCAAGTTCACTGGAATTAATTGATAATTCACTAATTTTAATTCACCATTTTTGAACTCAAAGTCAGCTCGACCAACGTATTTACCCCATTCAAAGGCCTGCATAATCCAAGTACCATTTTGGAAATCCGGTTTACATGGCTGAGTCGGTTGATAATCTTTAATCCATACGCCTTTATCATCCACACAAATCGGATCATGGCTGTGACCACCGATAATCATATCGAATGCGCCTTTATCTAAATTACGCGCAAGACTTACATCACCTGGTGCATTTGAACCATGTTTCGCATCATAATAATAGCCCATATGCGTTAAAGCGATTTTTATATCTGGCTTAACTTTTTCATTTAGCTCTTTTAATGTGGCTTTTGCTACCGTTGTTGGATCTTCAAACTTCACATTGTGAAGGTATTCTGGGTTACCTAATTTTGCAGTATCCTCTGTGGTTAAACCTACCACGGCAATTTTAAGATCTTGTTTATTTAAAATGGTATAAGGTTTAACTAAGGTTTTACCGGTTTTGGTGTTAATCACGTTTGCTGATAAAAATGGGAAGTTTGCCCATTTTTCTTGCATATCCAGTACTTGTAATGGATTATCAAACTCGTGGTTACCTAATACGGTTGCTTCATAGCCCATCGCATTCATTGCTTTAATATCGGGTTCTGCTGTTTGCATATCAGACTCTGGCACACCTGTATTGAAATCACCCGCATTTAATAAAACGAGAGAGCCACCTTTTTGCTCGACTTCTGCTTTTACGCGATTAACAATTGTTTTATGTGCTGGAAAGCCATATTCACCTTTTGCATTCGGCCAAAAATGTCCGTGCGTATCGTTGGTGTGCAATATGGTAAATTGATAGGTTTTATCTTGTTCATATGCCATTGCCGCAGAAGTTGCTAGCACAAGAGGAAGCACGGTAAATAATTTTTTCATAATAAAAAACACCTCTATTTTTGACCGCTCTTTACCTTCGCAGAAAACAAAAATAACAGAGCAAGATAGGAAATAAAAAAGCTATACTCCCGAAAGAAGTATAGCTTTTCAACAAAACATTGTTAGATGAGTACCTGCGCAGGCGCAACATAACCTTGTGGAACTTGTTTCTTATCTTCAAAGGTAACAAATTCCCACGCTTCCTGATCGGCAAGTACAGCACGGAGTAGCTTGTTATTTAAACCATGACCAGATTTATAAGCTTTAAAATCACCGATGATGTTATAGCCACACATATAAAGATCGCCAATCGCATCAAGCATCTTGTGACGAACTAATTCATCTCTAAAACGTAATCCATCTTCATTTAAGATACGGTAATCATCTAATACGATGGCATTATCTAAGCTACCACCTAACGCAAGACCTTGAGATTGAAGATACTCAATATCTTTCATGAAACCAAAGGTTCTTGCACGACTAATTTGATGTACGAATGCTTGTGCTGAGAAATCCATCACGTAATTACGTACATTTTTACTAATCGCAGGATGATCAAAGTCGATTGTGAAATCTAAACGGAAACCATTATAAGGTTTGAATTCTGCCCATTTGTCACCGTCTTCTACTCGTACATTTTTCTTAATACGAATAAATTTCTTCGGTGCATTTTGTTCTTCAATACCTGCGTCTAAAAGCAAGTAAATGAATGGGCTTGCACTGCCGTCCATGATTGGAATTTCAGGTGCATCAACTTCAATAATAATATTATCGATACCTAAACCTGCTAATGCTGCGTTTAAGTGCTCTACGGTTGAAACACGCACACCTTGTTCATTCACAAGTGCAGTACAAAGCATTGTATCGCGCACTGAATCCGCATTCGCAGGGAAAGTCACCGGCGGATTAAGATCGGTACGGCAGTAAATCACGCCAGTATCCGGCATTGCTGGGCGCAACGTTAAGGTTACTTTTTTACCGCTATGTAAGCCTACACCTGTGACTTTAATGCTTTGTTTTAATGTTCTTTGTTTAATCATCTCTTTTACCTTATTGCTTCACAACAAGATTACTTTTGCTCTTATTTCTCATCACGACCAAATGATGCCGGATTGAAGAAATTAGGATTATTTCTTAACTGTTCTAAACGGCTTGGATCAAGCGGTTTATTTAAGTTACCGTATTGCGGATTTTGTTCCTGTGCGGGTTCTGGTTGTGGATTATGTCTTAATGCATCTAAACCATGTAAACCAACTGGCGGTTGTGGTTGAATCGTTTCTTGCGCTACAGGTTGTTGAACTTGAGCTTGTTGCACTGTCGCTTGAGGACGAGCAATCACTACAGGCTCTGCTGAAACTACATCACCTAAACCTGTCGCAACGATCGTTACACGAATTTCATTGCTCATTTCAGGAACTAAACTGGTACCCACTACGATAGTCGCGTCTTCTGATGCAAAGCTACCTACAGTGTCACCTACCACGTTAAATTCGTCAAAGCCAAGATCCATGCCTGAGGTAATATTAACAAGGATACCTTTAGCATTAGAAAGATCGACTTTCTCTAATAAATCATTTTTAATTGCAAGACGCGCTGCTTCTTCTGCACGACCCGCACCTGGTTCACTTTGAGCAGAGCCGAAGCCAATCATTGCTTGACCCATTTCCGACATAACGGTTCTTACGTCAGCAAAGTCCACGTTGATTAAACCTGGAGAAGTAATCATATCGGAGATGCCCATAACAGAGTTACGTAATACGTCATTTGCAGCAGCAAAAGCATCAATTAATGTTGCATTTTTCGGGAGAACTTTTTGAATTTGTTGGTTAGGAATGATGATCATTGAATCCACATATTGTGAAAGATCTTTAATCCCTAATTCAGCAAATTGCATACGTTTTTTGCCTTCAAAGCTAAATGGCTTAGTAACAACAGCAACAGTTAAAATGCCTAATTCTTTCGCTACTTTAGCAACGATTGGTGCCGCACCAGTACCTGTACCACCGCCCATACCGGCAGCGATAAAGACCATGTCTGCACCTTCAAGCATTTTACGGATTTCTTCTTGGTCATCTTCAGCCGCTTTACGACCTACATTTGGGTTTGCCCCCGCACCAAGACCTTTAGTTGTTGCCCCACCAATTTGTACAGTTTGTTGAACTTGGCTTTTGCGTAATGCTTGCGCATCGGTATTCACCGCATAGAATACGATCTTACCGTGTTCATCGCTATCAATTGCACTTTCGCCCAAGAAATTACCATTGAATTCTTGTTGCACCATGTTAGCAACCATGTGGTTAACTGCGTTACCGCCACCTCCACCAACAC
This sequence comes from uncultured Haemophilus sp., assembly GCA_963548985.1. Classification (GTDB taxonomy): domain Bacteria; phylum Pseudomonadota; class Gammaproteobacteria; order Enterobacterales; family Pasteurellaceae; genus Haemophilus_D. Next base: position 3,576 of record CAUUXN010000132.1, read on the forward strand.
CGACAACCTTAATCAGTGCACCTGTTTGCTCTTCAAAATCACCATACTCTGGGTATAACATTTGCTGTTCTCCGTTACTGCTAATTCTTTGTTAGCATATTAATAAAAGTTAAATATTTTCTATTGTAAATTAAAACGCTAAAATTATCAAAATTCTGATTTCACTTTATTGAAAAAACTTTTTACACCTTTCCAGATTTTTTTGCAAAGCGCCTCTTCACTGTCACCAGGACCAACAGGATCATTATCACTATTTTGATGATGATATTGCAGTAATCCGACTACTGTTGAATATTGCGGGCGATTTACATAATCCGTTAAGCCTGTAATATTCAATGGACTACCAATACGCACTTGGCAACCAAATACATTCGAAGCACAATCTTTTAAGTCTTCAATTTGTGCACCACCACCGGTAATAACGACACCAGCAATCAATTCAAATTTAATATATTTGCTTTCTAAATCTGCTTTGAGCTTATCTAATTCGTCCTTAACAACGCCTAATAGTTCAATATATCTTGC
>CAUUXN010000133.1:0-4099 GCA_963548985.1 uncultured Haemophilus sp.
CTAACTTTGATTACAGCAAAGTGTCTGGTTTATCTAATGAAGTACGTGCGAAGTTAGAACAGCATCGTCCGGTTTCCATTGGCCAAGCAAGCCGAATTTCAGGCGTTACCCCTGCAGCAATTTCAATTATTCTGGTGAATTTGAAAAAACAAGGCATGCTAAAACGTGGCGAATAATACTTAGAAACAAAAAGTGCGGTTAATTTTAACCGCACTTTTTTATAGATTAATTTAAAAATATAATTAATGGGCAAGAGCCTGTTTTACCGCTATATCCAATCCTGCAGTTGGGCGACCAAGCAATTTCTCAAGGGTTTTGTCTTCTGAGAATAGTGCACCGTTTGACGCATCCACATCCCATTGTGCAATTAAGCCTGCAAAGCCTTCATCTAATCCTGCTTGCACAAGTGCTGCGGCATAATCTGCTGCAGGAATATCCACGTAAGGGATATCTTTACCTGTTTGTTTGCTGATTTCTGCTGCAAGGTCAGCTAATGTCCAGCTGGTTGAACCCGCAAGCTCGTAAGTTTGGTTTTCATGTCCTTCATTTAATGCAACGTTTACTGCAGCTTCAGCCAGTTCTGCACGAAGTGCAGATGAAATTTTGCCGTTTTTTGCTGAACCGTAGAAAGCATTGTTTGCTAGTGCTGCTGGAATTGAAGCTGTGTAGTTTTCAGTGTACCAACCGTTGCGTAAAATGGTGTAAGTAATTCCCGAAGCTTTTAATGCGGCTTCAGTTTCAACGTACTCACCGGCAAGAGATTTTATGGTATTGTCGTTAGTTGCACCGAGTAAGCTGGTGTAGATAATATGTTTCACGCCTGATTTTTTCGCTGATTCAATTACGTTGTTATGTTGTAGTGCACGCTGACCTATTTCATTACTTGATACCAAAATTAATGTATCTACGCCTTGTAATGCTTCTACTTGTCCTTCTGTTTTTGAATAATCAAATTTTCGGGCTTCTACACCTAAAATTTTTTCTGGAGAGCGTACAAGCGCAATAACGTTTGCTTGTTTTGCTTTTAATAAGTTTAATGCGATTGCGCCAAATTGACCTGTTGCACCAGTAATTGCGATAGTTTTAGTTGTCATGATGTTTTCCTTCTTGTTAAGTTGAAATGATGTTTGAACATTGATTGTTCACTTGATGTGGCGTATTATATTTTAAAACTTCCTTTTAGGAAGTACTTACAAAAATGTAAGTTTTAGAAAAGTTTAAAAATATTTTTTAATTAATTGATTTATAAGGAATTAAAAATGGAAAAAATTTTTGATCGGGGCAATGTATTAGCTTCAGCTTGTCCATCTCGCCAAATTTTACAGCATTTAACAAGCCGCTGGGGTGCATTGGTATTAGTAAGTTTACATTCGGGCACAAAACGTTTTAGTGAACTTCGCCGTGCTATTGATGGCGTAAGCGAACGTATGTTGACAAAAACACTACAAGAGTTAGAAGCAGATGGAATGTTAATTCGTAAATCCTATAATACTGTGCCACCACAAGTAGATTACACATTAACAGAATTTGGAGCAGAGGCTTCTAATAAGATGTTTGAGTTGGTGGATTGGTTGGAAACAAATTTAGGGAATATTTTGGCAAGCCAGAAGAAATAATGTTTCAAGGTAGGCATTTTCAAGTAGAATGACGACAAACAGGCAAGATTGATAGAAAAATGAAAACAAAACTTGAAAATTTACTGGCTCAAGCGCAAATCCAATTAACCGATCTGCAAAAAGATCAGTTGATCCAATTAGTACAATTACTCCATAAATGGAACAAGGCTTATAATTTAACCTCTGTACGTGATCCACAAGAAATGTTAGTAAAACATATCTTGGATAGTATTGTTGTTAGTCCTTATTTACAAGGGGATCGTTTTATTGATGTAGGAACGGGTCCAGGCTTGCCAGGCCTGCCTTTAGCCATTATTAATCCTACCAAGCAATTTGTCTTGTTAGATAGCTTAGGTAAGCGTATTAGCTTCATTAGAAATGCAGTACGTGAGTTAGGACTAACAAATGTAGAACCTGTTCTTAGCCGCGTTGAGGAATACCAACCTGAACAAAAATTCGACGGTGTATTAAGTCGTGCATTTGCTTCGTTAAAAGATATGACAGATTGGTGTCATCATTTGCCAAAACAAGATGGATATTTTTATGCTTTAAAAGGCATTTATCACGAAGATGAAGTTCAAGAATTAGACAAAAAATTCGAAGTAAAAGACGTGATAACTTTACATGTACCAGAGCTTATAGGTGAACGACATTTAATCGTTTTACGATAAAACACACTTTTTTTACGGCTATTTTGTTAATTATTTTTTAAAAGTGTGATTTGTTTAACATTTTTTAGTGGTTAAAAATGTTGAAACTCTTTGTAGCACGGGTATAATTAGGTAGTTTTTGTATTTTAAAAAAATAAGATAATGTCTAAGGTTTTAACGCAGGCCAAAAATCGATATCAAAAAGCGATGATCATTGAATCAGTTTGTCTTGTTGTTTTTGGTTTGTTAGTTGCGCTTTGGCAAGGTGAAAGTGCGGTAGATTTTAGTTTAGGATTTATCTGTGCTTTTGTGCCATTTTGTGCTTTTGCTTATATTGTTTTTTTTCGCAAACAAGATTTCTCAACAAAATTAACGATATTTTATCGTGGTGAAGCATTGAAATTTATGCTGACGATTGTGCTTGTGGGTGTGTCCTTTAAATGGCTTTCTATCTCACATTTTATTTTGTTTTTTGTTGGTTTTTTTACGGCATTAGCGTTGAATAATTTTATTCCGTTTTTGTTAAATAAATCTTAAATTTTTTCTTTTTTCTACAAAGGGTTGACTATGTCTGGACAAACGACTTCCGAATATATTGGCCACCACTTGACCTTCTTAAAAACAGGTGATGGTTTCTGGAACGTTCATGTTGATACGCTCTTTTTCTCGATCGTATCTGCAGTGATTTTCCTGTTTATTTTTTCTCGCGTTGCAAAAAATGCAACAACAGGCGTACCGGGCAAAATGCAATGTTTGGTTGAAATTGTCGTAGGTTGGGTTGATGGCATTGTGAAAGAAAACTTTCATGGCCCGCGTAATGTGGTAGCACCAATTGCTTTAACCATTTTCTGCTGGGTATTCATTATGAATGCTATTGACTTAATTCCTGTTGATTTCCCTCCTCAACTTGCCAGCCTCTTTGGTATTCACTATTTAAGAGCTGTGCCAACAGCAGATATCAGCGCAACCTTGGGTATGTCGATCTGCGTATTCTTCCTTATTCTTTTCTATACAGTTAAATCAAAAGGTTTTGGTGGCTTAGCGAAAGAATATACACTCCATCCTTTTAATCATTGGGTGTTTATTCCAGTAAACTTTATTCTTGAAACCGTAACTTTATTAGCAAAACCTATTTCTCTTGCTTTCCGTCTATTCGGTAATATGTATGCAGGGGAATTAATCTTTGTTCTTATCGCTGTGATGTACTCTGCAAATGTGGCTATCGCAGCATTGGGAATTCCGTTACACCTTGCTTGGGCTATTTTCCATATTTTGATTATTACGTTACAAGCATTCATCTTTATGATGTTAACGGTCGTTTATTTAAGTATTGCTTATAACAAAGCAGATCATTAATCATTTTTTATTAACCGGCTCTAGGGCTAAACTTAACTTCTATTGGAGAACATTATGGAAACTGTAATTACAGCGACAATCATTGGTGCATCAATCCTTCTTGCATTTGCTGCATTAGGTACTGCAATCGGCTTTGCGATCTTAGGTGGTAAATTCTTAGAATCATCTGCTCGTCAACCTGAATTAGCATCTAGCCTACAAACTAAAATGTTTATCGTGGCAGGTCTTTTGGATGCGATTGCAATGATTGCTGTTGGTATTTCATTACTTTTCATTTTCGCAAACCCATTCATCGGTTTATTACACTAATCACCTTATTTGCTTATCAACGTAAAACAAGCATAGTAAGGAGGACGTTGTGAATTTAAATGCAACATTGATTGGTCAACTTATTGCGTTCGCACTTTTCGTGTGGTTCTGCATGAAGTTTGTTTGGCCACCAATTATTAATGCGATTGAAACACGTCAAAGCCAAAT
>CAUUXN010000134.1:0-4014 GCA_963548985.1 uncultured Haemophilus sp.
CAGGATTTAATCCAAGGGGCAATAAAGATTTCTCGCAAAGCACTCGCCGATTGGCTGTCGCAACAATAGGAAAGTTAGTTTAATGAAAAATATCTCTCGAGTTTTGACCGCACTTGGTCTTTCATTTGTTTTTACGCTGGCGCTTTCTCAGCCTGTTTGGGCAGAGAATAATAATGCTGATTTACCGACGGAAAAAACACTAAAAAGTGAATTAGCCGAGGCACAAAAATTACCAGATGGTGATGAAAAAACAAATAACGTCACGACAATCCAGGCTTCGCTTGATTTCTTGCAACAAATTCAAACACAGCAAAAAAATAATAACGATTTGCAAGATACGCTTATTGATGCAGATTCTGAAATTCAGAAGAACAATAGCGATCTACAAAATCTTAAAAAACAGCTAAGCACGCCAAATAACACCGATTATGCTTCTCAAAGTTTAGCGACTTTGCAGGCACAGCTTGAGAAACTGACCAATCAACAACAAGATGCTCAATCTGCATTAAGTGCCGTGAATACACAACTTGCAGGGCAAAGCGCTGTATCCGAACGCGCCCAAACAGCCTTAACAGATAATGTTAAACGTACGCAAGAATTGAATCAGAAATTGGCTGATCCAACAACCAGTTCGCTATTAAAACAGCAAATTCAACTTGAGTTGCAATTGATTGAGCTAAAAAATGCGTACAATCAAATTTTATTAAAAAATAGCGATCAATTTACGGTTCTTTACCAGAGCCGTTATGACTTATTGAATACACGTGTTCAAGCGCTACAGAAACAAATTGCCGCCATTCAAGACGTGATTAATCAAAAGAATTTGGCTAAAACACAAAACCAAGTTGAGCAAGCACAACAACAAAGCCAAAATGTTGAGCAAAATCCGTTGATTCAGAAAGAATTGAATTTGAATGCACAGCTTAGCCAATATTTACTTGAGCAAACTGAGAAAACCAATACATTAACGCAAGATGAATTGCGCATGCGAAATGTATTGGATAACTTGACGCAGACACAGCGTACCATTGATGAGCAAATCAGTGCGTTACAAGGCACGTTGGTGCTTTCTCGCATTATTCAGCAACAAAAACAAAAATTACCGACTAATTTAAATATTCAAGGGCTTTCAAAACAAATTGCGGATTTACGTGTACAAATCTTTGATATTACACAAAAACGTAATGAACTTTATGATATTGATGCTTACATCAGTAAAATAGAGCAGAATGAAAACAAATCGTTTACACCTGCAGAAAAAACACAATTAACCAATTTGCTCACTGAACGTCGTAAAGTTGCCTCTGATTTGATTAAATCATTGAATAATCAATTGAACTTAGCGATTTCCTTAGAGTTAACCCAACAGCAGATTACTCAAATCAGTGATCAAATTCAGTCTAAACTCGATCAACAAAGTTTCTGGGTAAAAAGTAATAACCCAATTAATCTTGATTGGTTCAAAAAGCTGCCAATGTCACTCAAGGCACAATTTGATGGCATTGGAAAGAAAATCGGCTTCCCGACAAATTTTGATAATTTGCCGTATTTACTCACTTATGTCTTTATTTTGTTTGTGATTGGTGGATTGATTTTCAAATTTAAAGAATCAATTAAACAACGTTTGAGCGTGATTAATGGCGAAATTAATACGCTTCGTTCTGATAGCCAATGGCATACGCCGCTTGCGTTATTTTATACGGCATTTTTATCGTTATCGGGCACACTCTGGTTCTTAGCCGCTTGCCAACTTTTAGGCTTTTTCTTTGTGAAAAATCCACAAGAGTTTTGGGAGTGGTCGCTCAGTATGGCGGGCTATTGGTGGTTCTTTAGTTTTATCTTAGCTATTCTTCGTCCGAATGGTATTTTAGTCCGCCATTTCGGTTTTGCTAAAGAGAGCGCGGCTGCTTTGCAAGACGTCACAAAACGTATCATTGTTTCCGTTGTGTTATTACTGAATACGTCAATTTTCAGTAATGTCATGGATACAGGTTTAGCAAATGACGTATTGGGTGAAATTAATACCATTGTTGCCTTGCTTTTCTGCATTGTAATTATTGCACCACGTTTTATTCGTACTGAAAAATCATTGAATTCAAGCGTAACGGATCAGCGTGATAGAACGCTTTTAAAAATTATGCGCGTTTTATTGCAATTGGTCCCTGTTATTTTAATTGCACTAGTTGCTTTAGGCTATTATTACACCGCCTTAAATTTAATTACGCATATTATTAATACCTACATTGCATGGGTGGTGTGGTCGTTGGTGCGTCATACTATTTATCGTGGTATTACGGTTGCATCAAGACGTTTAGCTTATCGACGTTTACAAGAAAAACGTCAGCAAAAACAACAAGATTCAAGTGATACTTCAGCCTCTGATGATGTGGTCGTGATTACCGAACAAGAAGAGGGATTAGCCTTAAATGAAGTGCGTAGCCAGTTACTACGCTTTGCCGAACTCTTTATTTGGACCGCACTTTTTGCCATCTTCTATTATGTCTGGTCAGATTTAGTGACCGTTGTAAGTTATTTGCGTGATATTACCTTGTGGCAACAAACTTCAACAACTGAAGCGGGCGTGGTGACAGAAACGATTTCACTCTTTAACTTGATTGTTGCATTAATCATTGTCGTGATTACCTATATTTTGGTGCGTAACATTCAGGGTATTTTAGAAGTATTAATCTTCTCTCGAGTGAAACTTTCACAAGGTACACCTTATACCATTACCACCTTATTAACCTACATCTTTGTTGCAGTTGGTGGAGCATGGGCATTCTCAACACTCGGGATGTCTTGGTCGAAATTACAATGGTTGTTTGCAGCCCTTTCCGTTGGTCTCGGTTTTGGTATGCAAGAAATTTTTGCAAACTTTGTTTCGGGTATCATTTTATTATTTGAACGTCCAATTCGTGTGGGCGATACCGTGACAATTAATGGCGTGACAGGTACGGTGGCGAAAATCCGTATTCGTGCGATTACCATGATTGATCCTGATCGAAAAGAAGTGATTGTGCCAAATAAGTCCTTTGTAACAGGTCAAGTGATCAACTGGGCATTATCTAATACCGTTACTCGTTTAGTGGTTTCCGTTGGTGTGGCGTATGGTTCAGATTTAGACTTAGTGAAACGCTTATTATTGCAAGCCGCGCATGAGCAACCAAGTGTCTTAAAAGATCCAGAACCAAGAGCATTATTCTTGACCTTTGGGGCAAGTACATTAGATCACGAATTACGTGTTTATGTAGGGCAAGTATCTGAGCGTAATGATACGTTGGATGCACTCAATCGTCGAGTGAATGAATTATTTGCAGAAAATAATATTGATATTGCATTCAACCAATTAGATATCTTTATCAAAAACAAAGATACAGGTGAAGAGATTCCATTTATTGATGTGGCAAAATTAGCCCAAAATCATTAATTAAAGAGAGAAAATATGGCAGGGAATACTATCGGACAACTTTTTCGTGTGACGACCTTTGGGGAGTCACATGGTATTGCATTAGGCTGTATTGTAGATGGCGTACCGCCGAATCTTGAATTATCGGAAGCGGATATTCAACCTGATTTAGAACGTCGTAAACCAGGTACATCGCGTTACACCACACCACGTCGTGAAGACGATGAAGTACAGATTTTATCTGGGGTGTTTGAAGGTAAAACAACGGGTACCAGTATTGGAATGATCATTAAAAATGGTGATCAGCGTTCACAAGATTATGGTGATATCAAAGATCGTTTCCGTCCTGGACATGCGGATTTTACCTATCAACAAAAATACGGTATTCGTGATTATCGCGGTGGTGGTCGTTCTTCTGCACGTGAAACCGCTATGCGTGTTGCTGCGGGAGCGATTGCGAAGAAATATTTACGTGAGCAGTTTGGCATTGAAGTGCGAGGTTTTTTAAGCCAGATTGGCGAGGTAAAGATCGCACCACGGACTATCGATAAAATTGATTGGGATAAAGTGAATAGCAATCCATTTTTCTGTCCAGATGAAAGTGCGGT
>CAUUXN010000135.1:0-3916 GCA_963548985.1 uncultured Haemophilus sp.
ACAGTGTCTTCTTATACTGAAAATATGATGCTTAAAGTTTTATTTGAGCATAAAGGTTTTTCCGAAGTGTTTCGGGAGAGTAGTTGGCGAAGTGATGAAATTGCCAGTGCGTTTGGGCTGCCTGAAGAATTAGAGAATGATAAAAATTTACGCACAGTTGCTCGTCGGCTTTTAAAAGAGCGGTATAAAACACTCCAAAAATCCACCGCACTTTTACCGGAGTTATGGAAACAGGCGTATGAAAATTTGGCAACGTTGGCAGAATTTTTGCAGCTGAATCCCGTTGAACAGGAACTTCTTCGCTTTGCCATGCATTTACGCAGTGAAGGAGCTATGCGAGATTTGTTTGGCTACTTGCCGAAATCGGATTTGCAAAGAACGGCTGCGATCATGGCGGATTTACTGAAGCAGCCGAAAAATCAGATTCTATCCGCCTTAAAGAAAGGCAGTAAACTCGATGCTTATGGTTTGATTGATCGCGATTATCGCCCCGATAGTGTGCATGATTATTTAGATTGGGGCGAAACCTTAGATTTTGATGAATTTGTGACACAACCATTAAACGAAAACGTCCTATTAAAATCTTGTACGGAAGTCGCTCAAGTGCCAAGTTTGGAACTGGATGATTTTGCCCATATTGCCGGCATGAAAGAGATGATGTTGACCTATTTACAACAGGCAATAAAACATCATCGGAAAGGCGTGAATCTTTTAATTTATGGCGTGCCCGGCACCGGTAAAACCGAATTTGCCGGGTTGCTTGCACAGGCATTAGGGATTTCGGCGTATAACATTACTTATATGGATTCTGACGGAGATGTTGTGAAGGCGGAGCAACGCCTGAACTATAGTCGTCTTGCTCAAACGCTATTGAACGGGAAGCAGGCGCTTTTAATTTTTGATGAAATTGAAGATGTGTTTAACGGCTCGTTTATGGAGCGTTCTGTTGCGCAAAAAAATAAAGCGTGGACAAATCAGTTGTTGGAAAACAATAACGTGCCGATGATTTGGTTATCCAATTCGGTACACAGCATAGATGCGGCTTTTTTGCGTCGTTTTGATTTTGTGTTTGAAATGCCGGATTTGCCGTTGAAAAATAAATCGGCGTTAATTTCGCAGTTGGCAGGCGGTAAATTAACGGCGGAATATGTGCAACATTTTGCCAAAGTGCGGTCACTTTCTCCGGCTATTTTAACGCGTGTGTTCAATGTGGCAAATGCGGTTGATAACGGCAAAAAAACTTTTTCTGAGATCTTGCTTACGCTATTTAATGAAACCTTACAGGCACAAGGTAAAAAGAAAATTGAGCCGTTGGTGGAAAGTAAACTGAGTTATCAGCTTGAGTGGGTTTCCTGCAATGAAAATATTCATAAAATCACCGAAGGATTAATGCGAACCAAAAAAGGCAGAATTTGTTGTTATGGTCCGCCGGGCACAGGGAAAACCGCTTGGGCAGGTTGGCTTGCCGAGCAGTTAGATATGCCGTTGTTGCTTTGCAAAGGGTCTGATTTGCTCGATCCTTATGTCGGCGGAACAGAACAAAAAATTGCGGAGGCATTTGAATCGGCGAAGCGTGATAATTGTTTGCTAGTGCTGGACGAAGTGGATACCTTCCTGTTTTCACGCGACGGTGCAGAACGTAGTTGGGAACGTTCTCAAGTCAATGAGATGTTGACACAAATTGAGCGTTTTGAAGGTTTAATGGTGGTTTCAACGAATTTGATGAATGTGCTGGATCCGGCAGCATTACGGCGTTTTGATTTAAAATTGAAGTTTGATTATTTAACGCTGCCACAACGCTTAGATTTTGCTAAACAACAAGCAGAAATTTTAGGGTTGCCGTTGTTATCGGAAGAGGATTTAAGTCAGATTGAATCGCTTAATCTGCTGACGCCTGGAGATTTTGCCGCAGTAGCTCGCCGCCACCAGTTTTCTCCTTTTCAAAAGGTGCAAGATTGGCTGAGCGCATTACAAGGTGAATGTGAAGTGAAACCAGCGTTTTCTGCAACGACACGACGGATTGGGTTCTAATTAAAGTGCGGTCAAAATACTCATTGTTTTTTGACCGCACTTTTTATTCTCCTGTCAGCCAACTTGCGAGCAAAATAACGATGGTGAAAATAGCGAACCAAATAAGGTGAAGTTTAGTGCTTTTTCGATTAATTTCGGCATTATGCTGGCGTCGTTCTTCGAGTTTTTGTTTGTAAATTTCAAGATCTTCTTCTTTAAAAGAAAAACCACAATTCGGACAAAATTGAGCGGATTCGCTGATTTTTTTACGACATTCAGGGCAGCGAGTAAGAGCCATTTATGATCCTTTTTTAATTATTTGAATTTATGAGCTTATTGTAAGTGAAAAAAGCGTAATGATAAACGTGATATAGATCACAAATTTGAAACATTGTAAAAATTAAAATTTTTGATTTTGAGAATTTTAACTTAGAATACCGCCGACGAAGTCTAGTATATGGCTAGATTTCGGTATTCATTTATTCCTGAGGAGTATTTTTTATGTTGTGGTTTTTCTTCTGCGTGGCGTTATTGCTTGCAGGTTATTTCTTTTATAGTCGAGTGATTGAGCGCATTTTTGTGATCAATCCAAATCGTCAAACGCCAGCGTATACCATGAATGATGGCGTTGACTATATGCCAATGTCTAAAACCAAGATTTGGTTAATTCAATTATTAAACATTGCTGGTACAGGCCCAATCTTTGGTCCGATTCTTGGTGCGTTATACGGACCAGTTGCTATGCTTTGGATCGTCGTTGGTTGTATCTTTGCTGGTGCAGTACACGATTATTTCTGCGGAATGTTAAGTGTGCGTAATGGCGGGGCATCTATGCCAAACCTTGCAGGTAAATACTTAGGTCGTCCAGTTAAAGCATTCATTAACGTATTAGCTGTTGTACTTTTATTATTAGTGGGTGTGGTATTCGTTGCAAGTCCTGCTCAATTAATGGGTACGATTACAATGGATGTGTTCGGTGCTGCATCAGGTAGCATTTCTATTAGCAATGCGGAAGAAATCCATCAGGTAGCTGAAGCAGGTGGTATTACCGTTTGGGGTATGGATAAAGCGACTGTTATCAGTGTTTGGACTGCTATCATCTTCATTTACTATATTCTTGCGACATTACTTCCAGTTGATAAAATCATTGGCCGTATCTATCCGTTCTTCGGCGCATTATTGCTATTTATGTCTGTGGGTATGGTATATGGTTTAGTCAGTGCAGATCTAAGCTCAGCGGATCCAATTTCTTTCTATCGTTCTGTGGACGGTATGTCTTTTGAGAAATTCTTCCAAAACTTTGAAACCCGTGCAGATTTACCATTATGGCCACTCTTGTTCTTAACAATCTCTTGTGGTGCATTATCTGGTTTCCACGCAACACAAAGTCCGTTAATGGCTCGTTGTACTGAAAACGAAAAAGAAGCTCGTTTCATTTTCTACGGAGCGATGATCGGTGAAGGTGTGATTGCATTAATATGGTGTGCGGTTGGTTTAAGTTTCTATGATTCTTTACCAGATTTATTAGCAGCGATTAAAGCGGGTTCTCCTTCTAAAGTGGTTTATGATTCTTCTATCCACTTCTTAGGTCTTGTTGGTGGTATTTTTGCAGTATTAGGTGTGGTTGTTCTTCCGATTACATCAGGCGATACAGCATTCCGTGCGGCACGTCTTGTTATTGCAGAATTCTTCAACTTAGAGCAAAAAACCTTAGCTAAACGTTTAATGATTGCTGTTCCATTGTTTACGCTTGGTTTTATCGTATCAAAAATCGATTTCTCTATCTTATGGCGTTACTTCACTTGGGCAAACCAAACCACAGCAATGGTAATGTTATGGACTGCTGCAGCATACTTATACCGTTATAATAAATTCCACTGGGTATGTACAATCCCTGCGGCATTTA
>CAUUXN010000136.1:0-3883 GCA_963548985.1 uncultured Haemophilus sp.
ATTCGCGAATGGCAGGATATTTATCATCAAATTCGTTTAACCGTGCGTGAAATGGGCTTACCGATTAATTCTGAAAAAGCAGAATATCAGCAAATTCATACCGCACTTTTAAGTGGTTTGCTTTCTCATATCGGTCTAAAAGAAGCGGAGAAACAACAATATCTTGGTGCACGTAATGCCCATTTTGCAATTTTCCCCAATTCTGTGCTTTTCAAAAAACAACCGAAATGGGTGATGGCGGCAGAGTTAGTGGAAACCTCCAAACTTTGGGGGCGTATGGTGGCGGAAATCGAGCCGGAATGGATCGAGCCACTTGCCGAGCATCTAATCAAAAAATCCTATTCAGAACCGCGTTGGTCGAAATCTCGTGGTGCCGTGATTGCAGATGAAAAAGTCACGCTTTACGGTGTGCCGATTGTGGCTGCACGGCCCGTGAATTACGGTGCTATTGATCCAACGGTAAGCCGCGAGATCTTTATTCAATCCGCCTTGGTGGAAGGGGATTGGAATACCAAACATAAATTCTTCAAAGAAAATCAACGACTCGTTCGAGAAGTAGAAGAGTTGGAACACAAAAGTCGCCGCCGCGATATTTTGGTGGATGATCGCACGCTTTTTGAATTTTACGATCAGCGTATTGGCACGGAAGTAGTTTCCCAAAAACATTTTGATACCTGGTGGAAAAAGGCACAGCAAAAAGATCCTGAATTGCTTAATTTTGAACGTGCATTCTTGATTAATGATGATGCGAAACAAGTGAGCAAGCTGGATTTTCCGAATTTCTGGCATCAAGGCAATTTGAAACTCAAACTGACGTATCAATTTGAACCGGGTACTGATGCTGACGGCGTGACCGTGCATATTCCATTACCATTGCTTAACCAAGTGGAAATGACAGGCTTTGACTGGCAAATTCCAGGCTTGCGTGAAGAGCTGGTGATTGCGCTGATTAAATCTCTGCCGAAATCTTATCGTCGTAATTTTGTGCCAGCACCGAATTATGCTCAAGCTTTTTTAAGTCGTGCCGTGCCGTTGGAAAAGCCATTATTGGATACGCTGATTTATGAATTACGTCGAATGACGGGCGTTACCGTAGAAGCGGAACATTGGAATTGGGAACAAATTCCAAGCCATTTGAAAATGACGTTCCGCGTGGTGGATGAAAACGGCAAGAAAATTGCCGAATCCATGAATTTGGATGAGCTGAAATTCAACTTAAAAGATCGTGTACAGGAAAGTATTTCTGCTGTGGCAGATGATGGCATTGAGCAAAGCGGGCTACATATTTGGAGCTTTGCAGATTTACCACAATGTTACGAACAAAAACAACGTGGTTTTAGCGTCAAAGCGTTCCCTGCCATCGTAGATGAAAAAGATGCCGTAGGTATCAAACTGTTTGAAACAGAGTTTGAGCAAGCGGTGGCGATGCAACAAGGTTTGCGTCGTCTGTTGCTACTCAATGTGCCATCACCGATTAAATATCTGCATGAAAAACTGCCGAATAAAGCCAAATTGGGGCTGTATTTTACTCCGTTTGGCCGCGTGTTAGATTTGATTGATGACTGTATTGCTTGTGCAGTGGATAAACTGATTGCCGATTTTGGCGGTTTTGTGTGGGATGAAGCAGGCTTTGAAAAATTGCGTGATTTTGTTCGAGAAAACCTTAATGAAGTGACAGTGGATATTGCACAGAAAGTGGAGCAAATTCTCTCCCTTAACCATGCTTTAAACCAACGTTTAAAAGGCAAAATGGATTTCACCATGGCTTTTGCCTTTTCTGATATTAAGGCGCAATTAGCGGGGCTGATTTATCCAGGTTTTGTGCAAAAGAGTGGTTATGATCGCCTACCGGATTTACAGCGCTATCTGCAAGCCGTTGATAAACGCATTGATAAGTTGGTTCAAGATGTAAATCGTGATCGAGCCGCGATGCTACGCGTGGAACAAGTACAACAGGCTTACCAACAATTGCTTGCTAAACTACCAAAATCTAAACCGATTTCCGATGAAATTGCAGAAATTCGCTATATGATCGAAGAATTGCGTGTGAGTTTATTTGCGCAACAATTAGGCACGAAGTATCAGGTTTCTGAAAAAAGGGTTTTATTAGAAATATCTAAAAATTAATGTTTTTATAGGATATGAAAATATGGATAATATTTTGTGTACCAAAACAATTGATACCTGGGAAGATTTTAAAAATTACATTGAAACTTCTGGTGTGTATAAAACAAAAGAAACGGGTACTCCTGTCGATATGCCTATTATTTATGATTGGAAGAATATTAGTCATAAATTTTATAGGGGGCACTCTCATAAAGAATATAAATTACAATCAACTTTAGAAAGATATATTGGGAAGGAAAATCTCACAAGAAAACAGTTTGATGAGATCCAAAAAAATTTTCTACATTTATGTAAATATCTTTTGAGAGGAAAAATACAAGAGCAATTTATATTGTTAGATGACAAATTTGAAAATGAAGTTTGGGCTATAGGGCAGCATTTTGGGCTTAGAACTCCATTATTAGATTGGACTAAATCCTTTTGGGTTGCACTATATTTTGCTTTTGAAGAATTGCATAGTACAAGTGATTATAGAGTAGTTTATATATTAGATAACTTTTTTGTGGAAAAGACTTTTCCTATCATTGAATCTAAAATTGATATTGGTGGTAGACTATATGCTCAAAAGGGAGTGTTTACAAATCTACTTGCTAGTGAAGTAGAGGAGTATAATATCCCAAGGCAACATCCATTGGAACAATCTTTCTTCCCCCCTCCAATAACAAAGACTTTAATTTCATCTAAATTGAGAAGTGAAATATTAGAACTTTTATATTCTATAAATATACATGGATCAGTATTATTTCCTGATATTTATGGTGCTATAAAGGATTGCCATATAAAGTTAGATGAAATTATTTACTGGTTAGACGATACAGACTGAATCAGATTTTAATTAGTCTTTACGTAGTATGATTCAATATGGTTCATTTAAGGTATAAATAAGGGACGACTTTTTATATACCGTTTTAAGAGAATGATTATTTTATTTACTCACTTATTTGTAACTTGGTATGGCTGACAGTTCTCCATATAGGACTCAGTCAAGCCATACTAAAACATGTTTTGTTTTACCTCACAAATTTTCAACCTAAAAACATCACTAAAACCAACCGCACTTTCTCCCCAAAATTCTTTTTGTGATCTATCTCAAATTTTCGTATTGAACTGATTTACAACTTCCAATTCAATCGTTATCTTGCTGATATTATTATTTTAATAATGAGGTAAATTATGGATCTGATTATAGGTTTGATTGCCATTGTTCTAGTGGCATATTATATCGTGAAAGGTTACTCAGCGACTGGCGTGTTGATGTTCGGTGGCTTGGTCTTGTTATTCATTTCAGTGCTGATGGGACATTCGATTTTACCGGATGGCGTGAAAAGCACCGGTTCTACCTATTTTGATATTTTAGAATATGTGAAATATCTACTCGGTAATCGTGGCGGCGGCTTAGGCTTGATGATTATGGTGTTATGTGGCTTCTCTGTGTACATGACCCATCTTGGCGCGAACGATGTGGTGGTGAAATTGGTTTCAAAACCACTGAAAAATATCCGTTCACCTTATATTTTAATGGTGTTTGCTTACTTTCTTGCATGTTTGATGTCTTTTGCTGTGTCATCTGCAACAGGTTTAGGCGTGTTATTAATGGCAACATTATTCCCTGTCATGGTAAATGTAGGGATTTCACGTGGGGCAGCGGCAGCAATTTGTGCATCGCCAATTTCCATTATCCTTTCCCCAACTTCAGGTGACGTGGTGCTTTCTGCTGAAATTTCAAAAATTCCTTTAGGTGAGTTTGCCTTTGGCA
>CAUUXN010000137.1:0-3844 GCA_963548985.1 uncultured Haemophilus sp.
CTTGCTGTAACGTTCTTACTTGCGGTAGTGATTATTTTCTTAGTCTTGGCAATTCAGTTTGAATCAATTCGCGATCCAATCGTGATTATGATTTCTGTGCCGTTAGCTGTAAGTGGTGCGTTATTAGCCTTAAATGCTTTCGGATTTATTGGTATTGCAGGGACAACGCTAAATATCTACTCACAGGTTGGTTTGATTACCTTAGTTGGTCTTATCACAAAACACGGTATTTTAATGTGTGAAGTAGCGAAAGAAGAGCAGTTAAATCATGGTAAAACGCGTGTTGAAGCGATTACCGAAGCGGCTAAAGTACGTTTACGTCCAATTCTGATGACAACCGCAGCGATGATTGCAGGTCTTGTACCGTTGCTTTATGCAACAGGTGCAGGTGCGGTATCTCGTTTCAGTATTGGTATCGTTATCGTGGCAGGTTTGGCAATCGGTACATTGTTTACCTTGTTCGTGTTGCCAGTGATTTATTCTTACATTGCAAGCGAACACAAACCGTTACCAGTGTTTGATGAAAATGTAAAACCAATTGAAGGTCACATTAACGAACAACATTAATTGAAAATACGATAAAAACAAACCGCACTTTGATTTTTCAAGTGCGGTTTTCTTTGAGAGATTAAAAAAGCGAACATCATGTTCGCTTTTTATTTGTAAAGTGCGGTCAATTTTTTGACTATTTTAGTTAGCCATTTTTATTTTTTGCCGCTTTATAAAGCTCCATTGCTTCTGGTAATAAGCGTTGTAAGTTTTCTTGACGGGATTCATCACTCGGGTGAGTAGAAGCTAACACATCAAGTGCGCCTTTAGAACCACCAGAGGCTTTAGCCATTTTTTGCCATAAGCCAGGCGCGACTTGTGGATTATAACCCGAGCGAGCCATTAACATGAGACCCACTTCATCGGCTTCAGTTTCAGCGCTACGCGAGTAAGGCTTATCTAAAGCAAAGTCTTTAGTAAGTGTCACTAAATCAGTCACATCGGCTCCAACGACAACAGACAGAGCTGTTCCACCAATAGCGCCAGCAATCGCACTCATGGTGCCGAAGTTGGCTTTGGCTTTACCGTGCTCTTTTAAGGCGTGAGCCATTTCATGACCCATTACAACCGCGATTTCATTATCGTTTAGTTGTAAAGTATCTACTAAACCTGTGTAGAAAGCCATTTTCCCGCCAGGCATTGCCCAAGCATTGAGCTCTTTAGATTTAATGACATTGATTTGCCAATTAAACTTTAAGCCGGTTTCATTCTCTTGGTTTGCATAAGGCACCATTTTGTTAAAGACATGATGAATACGTCTTGCGGTATTTGATGTGGTATCAATCGCACCTTGTGAGCGAATTTTCCCCATTTCTTGAGTATAGCTGCTTGCAGCCTGTTGGTTGATTGAAGCTGAATCTGCGCAAGATGTGATAACCGCACTTGCTAATACAGCAAACGCAAAACTTTTGAGTTGTTTTTTCATAAATTATCCTTTTTGTTGAGATGGATGATTATATAAATTTATTGCTTTTTGTCGATATAAAAAGATTGTCTTTTAAATTTGTACTACTATAATAGTGCAAGTTTTTCATTCTAGGACTTTACTATGACAATAAAAAAATCTCCTTCTTTATTAGGCGGCGCCATGATTATTGCGGGTACCGCGATTGGTGCAGGTATGCTTGCGAACCCAACCTCAACAGCCGGGGTATGGTTTATCGGCTCTATTCTGGCTTTGGTTTACACCTGGTTTTGTATGACTACATCAGGCTTGATGATCTTAGAAGCCAACTTACATTATCCTACCGGCTCAAGCTTTGACACCATCGTGAAAGACTTGTTAGGAAAAGGCTGGAATAT
Organism: uncultured Haemophilus sp.; assembly: GCA_963548985.1. GTDB lineage: Bacteria > Pseudomonadota > Gammaproteobacteria > Enterobacterales > Pasteurellaceae > Haemophilus_D. The sequence continues at coordinate 1,852 of CAUUXN010000137.1, forward strand.
TATCAATGGTCTTTCAGTTGCTTTTGTGTTGTATATTTTGACTTATGCCTACATCACTTCAGGCGGTGGTATTACACAAAACTTGCTTAACCAAGCTTTTGGTTCTGCTGACAGTGCGGTCGATATTGGACGTACTTCTGGATCCTTAATTTTCTGTTTTATTCTTGCGGCTTTCGTATGGCTTTCCACTAAAGCCGTGGATCGTTTTACCACTGTATTGATTGTTGGGATGGTAGTCGCTTTCTTCCTTTCTACAGCAGGTTTATTGAGCTCTGTAAAAACAGAAGTGTTATTCAATAGTATTGCAGAAGGTGAGCAAACTTATTTACCTTATTTATTGACTGCACTTCCTGTTTGCTTAGTGTCTTTTGGTTTCCATGGAAATGTACCGAGTCTCGTCAAATATTACGATCGTGATGGTCGTCGCGTGATGAAATCGATCTTTATTGGTACAGGCTTAGCCTTAGTGATTTACATCTTATGGCAGCTTGCGGTGCAAGGTAATTTACCACGTACAGAATTTGCACCCGTGATTGAAAAAGGCGGCGATGTATCGGCATTATTAGAAGCATTACACAAATATATTGAAGTGGAATACATTGCGGTTGTATTGAATTTCTTTGCTTATATGGCTATTGCAACCTCATTCTTAGGGGTGACTTTAGGTTTATTTGATTATATTGCCGACTTATTTAAATTTGATGATAGCGTATTAGGCAGAACAAAAACCACATTGGTGACGTTCTTACCGCCACTATTATTAAGTTTACAATTCCCTTATGGCTTCGTGATTGCCATTGGTTATGCCGGATTAGCCGCAACCATTTGGGCAGCAATCGTGCCGGCACTGCTAGCTAAAGCTAGTCGCCAAAAATTCCCAAATGCGACTTATAAAGTGTATGGCGGTAATTTTATGATTGGCTTTGTGATCTTATTCGGTGTGTTAAATATTGTGGCACAAGTAGGCGCAAACTTAGGATGGTTTGCAAGTTTCGCAGGATAAGTTTTCGCGTTAATATTGTAGGGGCGTATCGAATACGCCCTTTTTAATTTTACATAGGAAACGAGATGAGTAACCAAGCGAGCGTTTACGATAAAGAAAACTTCTTTGCACTTTATCAAAAACTTCGATCTAACCCAATCAGTCTCAATGAAATAGTGGAAAAGCCGACTATGCTTTCCCTGTTACCTGATTTACAAGGAAAAAAATTACTCGATCTAGGTTGTGGAACGGGCGGACACTTACAACTCTATTTAGAACGCAATGCGGAGAGCGTAGTGGGAACAGATCTTTCAGCTAAAATGCTCGAGCTAGCTGAACAAGATCTGCAAAAGTGCGGTCAATTTTCTGGACGTTTTTCGTTATATCAGTTACCGATGGAAAAATTAACGGAATTGCCAGAAAGTGATTTTGATGTCATTACCAGCTCTTTTGCTTTTCATTATATTGAGGATTTTCCCGCTTTATTAGCGATGATAGCCAATAAGCTTAAGCCTAACGGCACATTAGTTTTTTCCCAAGAGCATCCGATTACGACTAGCCATAAAGAAGGGGAACGCTGGGAAAAAAATGAGCAAAAACAGCAAGTCGCTTATCGTTTAAATCATTACCGTGATGAAGGATTGAGAGAGCGAAATTGGTTTCGACAACCTTTCAAAACTTATCACCGCACGACAGCAACGATTATTAATGATTTAATTGCCGCAGGTTTTCAAATTGAACAAATGGCTGAACCAATGTTAGCCGAGCAGCCACAATGGCATGATGAATTTAAAGATTTGCGGCATCGTCCCCCTTTATTGTTTATTAAAGCAAGAAAAGTGATGAATTTAACAAAATAAACTGGTTTTTGATCGCACTTTATGGTATAAATCGCACCGCTGTTTTTGGGTTTCAAAAGCAGCGTTTTTAATTATTAACAACACACACATATCATTAAGGCTTAATCGGGGTGCCAAACGGTCGATTAGCTGATATGTGGAGGCTCAACCC
>CAUUXN010000138.1:0-3842 GCA_963548985.1 uncultured Haemophilus sp.
TCCACACTAAACGGCCATTAATATCTTTATTACGAACACCTTCACGACCAGCAATTGCAGGATCACCATTAATGCCGACTTCATCCGCTTGAGTTTTGTTCCAGTTACCATATAAACGGAATTGCAATACATCTTTAATTAACGCACCGCTTAGATTAAAACCGACACGGTTCGTTGCACCTTCTTTACTGTCTTCTGGTTGGTTTGTGTAATAGTTTAAGCTACCATGTAAATCATTGGTAACAGGTTTAGTGATAATATTAACCACCCCACCCATTGCACCTGAGCCATAACGTGCAGCTGAAGGGCCACGTAATACTTCAATTTTTTCAATCGCTTCAACTGGCACCCAGTTGCTGTCGCCACGAGAGTTACGTTCACCACGCACCCCATAACGTTCTGCATTACGAGAGGTGACTGGTTTACCATCCACTAAAATCAAAGTATTTTCTGGTCCCATACCACGAATATCAATTTGACGCTTATTTCCGCGTTGTCCTGTAGATGAGTTCCCCGTCAAATTCACACCTGGCATGGTACGTAATACTTCAGAAACATCATTTGTCGCTGGACGTTTCTCTAAATCTTTTGCTGTCACAAGAGAAGAACCAAGTGATTGTTTTACCTGATCTTCCGCAGTAACTTTAATTTCCTCAAGTTTCTCTTCTGCATGAGAATAGTTTGAAAAAAGGGCGATTGTTAACGCACTTAATGCGAAGAATGATGTTGTTTTTAAATGATTGGATTTATACATTGAAATGCTCTCCTGGCATATGTGGAATAAATAATGCCCGAGAATTCTAGTACAATATAATTTTAGTGTAAATAACAATTCTTATCATTTTTACTGAATTTAAATAAAATACCTCATTTTTTGACCGCACTTTCTTGCAATCCCAATTAATTCTAGTATTATTCACGGCTCGCCAATTTGGCGGATTTATTTCTCATGTCGGGTTCCCTACCCCCGATTAACCAACTAAAAAGGTCTTAAAATGAAAATTAATACTCCGATCTTCAATGATCAACAAAAACGTTTTGCTTTAATTTTATTAAGCTTGTTTCATATCTTCATCATCACAGCCAGTAACTATTTCGTTCAAATCCCCTTTGAAATCAATTTAAAATTGACTGCACTTGGTTTTGCTGATGATTTCTCATTCCACAGCACATGGGGCACACTCACTTTCCCATTCATTTTCTTAGCCACTGATTTAACGGTGCGTGTATTTGGGGCGAAAGAAGCTCGCTGGATCATCTTTATCGTAATGCTCCCCGCACTTATCGTGAGTTACATTGTGTCTGTTGTTTTTTCTGATGGACAATATCAAGGCTTAGGTGCATTAAGTGAATTCAATATGTTTGTTTTCCGTATTGCCTTTGCGAGTTTCTGTGCTTATGTTTTCGGTCAATTATTAGATGTGTTAGTATTCAACCGCTTACGCCAATTAAAAACTTGGTGGATTGCCCCAAGCAGCTCAATGACATTTGGTTCCCTTGCAGATACCTTTATGTTCTTTTGTGTCGCGTTTTATAAAAGTAGTGATCCATTTATGGCAGAACATTGGTTTAGCCTTGGATTCGTCGATTACTTATTTAAATTATTTGTCGGTATTGTCTTGTTTGTTCCCGCTTATGGTGTGGTACTCAACATGATTTTACGTAAACTTCAATCTCTCGCAAGCTCTCGCCAGTTTGCTTAACCTAAGGAAATAAAATGACCGAAATGCTTTCTCTTCGAACCAAAATAGAACAAAGCCCAATGGGGGCTTATCAATGGATGATTGTGGTCATGGCTGCCATCATGAATTTACTTGACGGCTTCGATGTATTAGCCCTCGCCTTCACCGCAACAGCCATTCGTGGCGAATTTGGTCTCACGGGGATTGAGTTAGGTTATTTATTAAGTGCCGGCTTGTTTGGGATGACTGCCGGCTCACTTTTCCTCGCGCCACTCGCCGATAAAATTGGTCGCCGTCCATTGTTATTAATGGCAGTATCACTCTCCGCTATCGGGATGTTAGGCTCGGCGTTTATCTCACAATATCAATGGCTCGGTTTCTGGCGCGTTATCACCGGGCTTGGTGTCGGCGGTATTTTAGTGGGAACAAACGTGATCACCAGCGAATATTCCTCTCGTAAATGGCGTAGCTTTGCGATCAGTGTCTATGCTGCTGGTTTTGGTATCGGTGCGGTATTAGGTGGTATGTTCGCCGTGATGTTGCAAGGTGAATATGGCTGGCGTTCCGTGTTTTTAGCGGGCGCTATCTTGACCGGTTTACTTTTAGTGGTTTTATTTATTTGGTTACCGGAATCCATTGACTTCCTCACATCCAAACAACCTAAAAATGCAGAAGTGCGGTTAAATTTAATCGCAAAAAGAATAGGTTTAGCTGGCGATTGGAAACTTCCAGAAAAAGTGGAAAAAATTAAAACTAAATTGCCTATTAGCCAATTATTTAGCAAAAAATACTTACATTCCACTTTGCTAATCTGGACAGCTTTCTTCTCCATCATGTTCAGCTTCTATTTTATCAGCTCATGGACACCAGCCTTATTAAAAGAAGCGGGCATGACGACAGAGCAAAGTGTGAGCGTAGGGATGATGATTTCATTAGGTGGCACTTGTGGCGCCCTAATCTACGGCTTACTGGCTAGCCGTTGGACGGCACGTGGCGTGTTGATTTTATTCACTATATTATCTTCTGCTGCGATCATTACCTTTATCCTATCTTCATCCGTTTTATGGATTGCGATGGTATTCGGTATTTTAGTTGGTGCGCTCATGAATGGCTGTATCAGCGGTCTTTATACCTTAAATCCACTTACTTATGATGCCGATATTCGTAGCACCGGTGTGGGCTGGTCGATTGGTATCGGTCGTATTGGCGCGATTCTTGCCCCGACGATTGCGGGTCAATTATTAGATATGGGTTGGGATAAACAGAGTTTATATGTTGGCGTTGGCTTCGTTATGCTGATCTCAACTATCGCTCTCTTTTTCTTAAAAAGCCGCTCAGAAATTAAAGCATAATCTTAAAAAATATAGCAAAAGGCGTGATAAACACGCCTTTTTTATTGGCTTAATAAAGTGCTCATCCCTAGCCTTCAGATAAGAAAGATTCTCAGGTTATTTTATGTAACATTTTCTTCTAAAAATCCTTTGTGATCCATCTTGAATTTCAACGCATTATGGTGTTAAATCTGCACACATTATAAGGTTATAAAAAATATAAAAATAAGCTGTAGGAATTTATGTGCCAATTACTCGGAATGAACTGCAATACGCCGACGGATATTGTCTTTTCTTTTGAAGGTTTCCGTCGTCGTGCTGGTCTTACTGATTGCCATTCAGATGGCTTCGGTATCGCTTTTTTTGAAGGTCGTGGTGTGCGTATTTTTCGCGATAACCACGCTGCATCACAATCCCCTATTGCGGATTGTGTAAAACAATACAATATTAAATCACTTAATGTGATTGCTCATATTCGCAAAGCAACGCAAGGCGGTGTCACCATTGAAAACACCCATCCTTTTATTCGTGAAATTTGGGGACAAAACTGGGTGTTTGCTCACAATGGTAATTTAAAAGACTTACCGGATATGTCTGAAAGTTTCTGCCAGCCTATTGGCTCAACTGATTCAGAAACGGCATTTTGTTATATGGCGGAATATTTGAAAAATCGCTTCCGTCGTAAACCGTCTGAAATGGAAATTTTTGAAGCTATTCAAGATATTACTAAAGAGCTCTCACAAAAAGGCACCTTTAACTTCATTCTTTCAAACGGAGAATGGATGATTGCCCACTGCTCAACCAATTTGCATTACTTAACGCGTAAAGC
>CAUUXN010000139.1:0-3738 GCA_963548985.1 uncultured Haemophilus sp.
CCTTCTTGTGCATCAAGATTGATATCAAACAATGCCTGTGATGAACCATAAAAGAAATTCAAATTTTTAACACTAATCGCCATTTTAAGTTTACTGCTGTCCTTGATTGACCTGTAAGAATGAATAAATATTACTTTTTAGTGATTATTTATGCAAGTGTTTTTTATAAAAAATCCCAAAAAACTTTTTGGGATCTTTAAATCATTGAATTTTTAACCGCACTTATCGCGTATTAAGCCTCTTTCGCCATTTCAAATTCAACTAGCATCATTAAAATATGGATCACTTTGATGTGGATTTCTTGAATACGATCTGCATAACCAAAGTGTGGCACACGAATTTCAACGTCCGCTAAGCCCGCCATTTTACCGCCATCTTTACCTGTCATCGCAATCACTTTCATACCTTTTGCTTTCGCCGCTTCGATCGCATTTAAGATATTTTTAGAATTGCCCGATGTCGATAATCCAAATAAAACGTCGCCTTCTTTACCCACGGCCTCAACAAAGCGAGAGAAAACATATTCATAACCAAAGTCATTACTTACACAGCTTAAATGACTCACATCTGAAATTGCAATTGCGGGATAACCAGGACGATTTTCACGATAACGACCTGTGAGTTCTTCTGCGAAGTGCATAGCATCACAGTGAGAACCACCATTACCGCAAGATAATACTTTACCGCCATTTTTAAAGCTTTCGGCTAACAATTTAGCTGCTTTTTCAATGAGTTTGATGTTGTTATCATCTGAAACAAACTTATTTAGTACGTCTTGTGCTTCCACAAGCTCAGCTTTAATTTGATCAAAATACATTTTATTCTCCTTAAAAATTAAAATTCGAAATAGCGTTGGCATTGTATAGCGTTCATTTCAAATAATCTAGCGCTCTTTTTTATCACGCCCTTTTTCAGCTTACGTCTCATTATTTTGCGATATCTATCGCAAATCCAGCTAAAAACACTTCAAAAAATGACCGCACTTTTTAAACTCAATAAATTTAAAAAGGAGAGATTATGCGGGCGATTTACTTATTACTTTACCTTCTATTCAGCCAAATAATCTGGGCGAACGAGCGTGATTTAATGCTATTAGGCACTTATGAAAACCAAGATGTTCAAGGTTGGGTGATGTCTGAAAAATTGGATGGGGTACGAGGTTATTGGGACGGCAAAACATTATTAAGTCGTCAAGGACTGCCCTTGCCCGCACCGACCTATTTTACCGCTGAATTTCCGCCTTTTGCCATTGATGGTGAGATATTTAGTGAACGTAATCAATTTGAAGAGATTGCCTCTATCACGAAATCCTTTAAAGATGATAATTGGACAAAATTGATACTTTATGTTTTCGATGTGCCTAATGCATCAGGCAATCTCTTTGAACGTCTCAAAACCTTAGAAGATTATTTGAAAGAACACCCTACACCTTATATCAAGATTATTCCGCAAATTCCGATACGAGATAAAACACATTTATTCGAGTATTTGTATGAAGTGGAAGCGAAAAAAGGTGAAGGGATTGTATTACGTAATCCTAATGCGCCTTACGAAAGAAAACGCAGTACACAAATTTTAAAGTTAAAAAATACTTATGATGAAGAATGCACCGTGATAGCACATCACAAAGGGAAAGGACAATTTGAGAATATACTCGGATCGCTCACCTGTGAAAACCATCGTGGAAAATTCAAAATTGGTTCAGGATTTAATCTGAGTGAGCGCGAAAATCCACCGCCTATTGGTAGCACGATTACCTACAAATATCGAGGATTAACTAATTCTGGAAAACCTCGTTTTGCTACTTATTGGCGAGAGAAAAAATAAGAGCGGTCAAAAACATCGCTATTTTTGACCGCTCTTTATATTTGATAACTCAATTATAGGTGTTGATTAATAAACGCTGCTAATTGATTTTTTGGTAACGCACCGACTTGTGTTGCAACAAGTTGGCCATTTTTGAAAAGTAGTAAAGTTGGGATACTACGTACACCAAATTGACCTGCAACTAATTGGTTGTCATCTACGTTGATTTTAACGATTTTTGCTTTACCTGCGAATTCAGGTGCGATTTCATCTAAAATTGGCGCAATCATTTTGCAAGGGCCACACCAAGGCGCCCAGAAATCCACTAATACAGGAATATCAGATTGCACAACCGCAGTTTCAAAATCTGCATCATTAATATGTAATACTTCGCTCATTTTTGTTTCCTTATTTAATGAGGTGCTGACGAATCAACACCTAACGTTAATTGATGTTGTGCATAATAGCACAAGGCATATTGAATTGCACAGATTAGTCCGATTGATAAAAACTAATTATTTAAGTTGTGCAAACGCCTGTAATAAATCGGCTTTGATGTCTTCCACATCTTCTAAACCAACAGAAAAACGCAATAATGTGTTTGTAATACCACGAGCGACGCGTTCTGCTTCTGGAATATCCATATGGGTTTGGGTTGCTGGATAGGTAATAAAGCTTTCTGTTCCCCCTAAGCTTTCAGCAAAGGTAACCAATTTGATTGATTTTAAGAAAGTATTCACCCAATTTTCATCTTTCAAACGGAAAGAAAGCATACCGCCTTTATTTGGATATAATACGCTATCAATTTGTGGCTGTTCACGTAAAAATTCTGCAATTTCCTTCGCATTATCTTGATGGCGTTTCATTCGTAATGAAAGGGTTTTCATACCACGCACGGTTAACCAAGAATCAAATGGCGAAAGTACGGCACCTGCACCATTTTGAATATAGGCGATACGATCACAAAGTTCTTGTCCTTTTGCAATAATCAAGCCCACCAAACTATCATTATGACCTGCAATATATTTTGTACCACTATGGATCACAATATCTGCGCCTAAATCTAATGGACGAGATAGCACAGGAGTTAAGAAGGTATTATCCACAATCATTAATAAATTGTGTTTTTTCGCTAATTTCGCAATTTCTGCCACATCACACTCTTCCATTAATGGATTCGATGGGGTTTCAATAAAAATCGCTTTTGTATTCGCTGTAATCGCAGCTTCAATTTCAGCTAAAGAAGCAGTATTCACATAAACGGGTTTTACACTGTTGTTATTTTTATAGGCAAAATCCAATAAACGATAAGTCCCACCATATACATCACTTGACACAATCCATTCATCAGGGCCTTTAAATAAATTCATTAACACTTGAATTGCCGCCATACCAGACGCGAAAGCAAAACCACGGTCACCATTCTCTAATTTTGCAACTGTATCTTCCAAAACACTACGCGTTGGGTTTTTCGTGCGGGTATAATCAAAGCCCGTACTTTCACCAATCCCATGATGGCCATAAGCTGTTGAAAGATAAATTGGCGTTGAAACCGCACCTGTGCGCTCATCACTGCGATTCCCCGCTTGGGCTAATAATGTATCGATAGAATATTGTTGTGTCATAATTTACCTCTAAAACATGCAAAAACTTGACCGCACTTTTCTTTATTTAATGGCGAGCAAAACGCCCCAATTTTGTCATAAAGCCACTCACGATAAAAGTAGAAATTGAAAACTCTGTAAAAATTATATTCTTGTGCTAAATTTTGCTGTAATTTCAACCGAAACGAAGATTTTTTCAACATTTGAATTTTTTTTTAAGATCTTCGATTGACAGAATTTCAAATTCCCGTAAAATGCACCGCACTAACAGCGTATGCGGGAATAGCTCAGTTGGTAGAGCACGACCTTGCCAAGGTCGGGGTCGCGA
>CAUUXN010000140.1:0-3616 GCA_963548985.1 uncultured Haemophilus sp.
TTTTGCTTTAAATTAGCTAATACAGCGAACGGGTTCGGTTTTTTTGCCAATTCTTCAGGCAATTCGCCAAAAACCTGTTCGTGCGCGGACACTTCACAGTGTTCAGATGAATGCATTGGGACAAGCGGTAGAGCTAAAATAAGTTCGTCTTCCACTGCACCAAGTAAATCTATTTCACCAAACTCATTAAATTCGATTGGCTCATAAATTTCCGGCAAGTCATCAGCCTGATCCCAATTAGCCACTGGACTATACATAAAATGACATTCCAATGTTTGTTTGAATGGCTCGCCACAACGTTGACACTCTAATTCAACATCAACTTGTACTTGCCCTTTCATCACCACTAATTTTTGTGGATCAATATAAAACGATAATGTTACCTGTGCATCGCTGAGCACTTTCCCCGTAGATTCAGCTAAACGCACTAACTGACTAGCGGTATAATAACCATCATAATCAATTCTTTGTTGAGCGTCTTTAACCGGATCAACGGTTAGGGGTAGTTTTACCTTTTGCATAGGGTGCGAATATTACCTGTTGTCAATAAAATAGTCAAAGGAAATTCGCACTAATTATGAGAAAAGTTCAATCGCTATCTAAACTTTCTCTAGATTTATGCCTTTGCAAAGTGCGGTCATTTTTTCCTGTGTTTTACTCGGCATGCTCACTTAAGAAGCCACCACTTTGGTGTTTCCAAAGGCGAGCATAAAGGCCATTTTGTTCAAGCAATTCTGCGTGAGTCCCTTGCTCGACAATTTGTCCTTTATCTAACACGATTAAACGATCCATTGCCGCAATAGTGGATAAACGGTGAGCAATGGCAATAACCGTTTTATTTTCCATCATCTTATCAAGACTTTCTTGGATCGCCACTTCCACTTCGGAGTCTAGTGCACTGGTCGCTTCATCCAACAGTAAAATTGGCGCATCTTTTAACATGACACGCGCAATAGCAATACGTTGGCGTTGACCACCCGACAGTTTTACCCCACGTTCACCGACATGAGCATCATAACCTTTTCTACCTTGCGCATCGCTGAGATAAGGGATGAAATCGGCTGCTTCCGCACGTTTAGCCGCATTGATCATTTCTTCGTCCGTCGCAGTTGGGCGACCATAAATGATGTTATCACGAACAGAACGGTGTAAAAGCGAGGTATCTTGTGTTACAAGACCAATCTGACTACGAAGGCTTTCTTGGCTTACATCTAAAACATTTTGACCATCAATGGTAATTGAACCTTCTTGCGCTTCGTAGAAACGTAGAAGTAAATTCACAATGGTTGATTTACCTGCACCAGAACGGCCAATTAAGCCCACTTTTTCACCCGGTTTGATAGTGAGATTAAAATGGTTAAGTAACGGTTTATTTGGATCATAGGCAAACGAAACATTATTAAATTTGATCTCACCTTGTTTTACTTCTAACGCAACACAATTTGGCTTATCAACAATGGTGTGTGGTTTGGTTAGCGTTGCCATACCATCATTCACCGTCCCGATGTTTTCAAATAAGCGAGCAGATTCCCACATAATCCAACGAGAAAGTCCGTTCACACGTAATGCCATCGCGGTTGCAGTTGCCACTGCTCCCACGCCTACTTGACCGTTTTGCCATAACACCACACCTAAAATTGCAGTGCTTAACGTTAAGAAGATATTGGTTGCGTAAGTTAAGGTATCTAATGAACTTGCCAAACGCATTTGTGCATGCACGGTGACCATAAATTCTTCCATGGAACGTTTTGCATAATTCGCTTCTCTCGCATCATGTGAAAATAGTTTTACCGTTGCAATATTTGAGTAAGCATCCGTAATACGCCCAGTCATTAAAGATCGCGCATCGGCTTGTCGTTGTGCTGTTTTCGCTAAACGTGGAATAAGCAAACGTAAAATAGTCACAAATGCCACAATCCATAAAAAAAACGGCACTAAAAACCAGGTATCTAAAGCTGCAAGCACCAAGCCTGAAGTAATAAAATAGACGGCAACATACACCAGCATATCCGCAATGGTCATGACGGTATCTCGCACCGCAAGAGCAGTTTGCATCACTTTCGCCGATACACGACCTGCAAATTCATCTTGGTAGAAACTTAAGCTTTGTCCCAGCATCAAACGGTGGAAATTCCAACGCAAACGCATTGGAAACACCCCTTGTAACGTTTGTAAGCGTACATTCACGCCCACAAATGACCATACAATACTGAAAATGAGCAAGGCTGCCATGCCGGCAAGCAAATGCCCTTTTTCCTGCCAAAGCGTGGTTGGTGAATAAGCTCCAAGCCAATCTACCAATAACCCCATAAATTGGAAAAGTAAGGCTTCCATTACACCAGTACCGACCGTCAATACCGCGAGTAAAAAGATCCAGCCTTTCATGCCATCAATGCTTGACCAAATAAAACGGAACAAGCCTTTTTCAGGCGTCGTTGGATTGCTTTCCGGATAAGGATTTAAACGGTTTTCAAACCATGAAAATATTTTATTAAACATAACAATACCTTAAAAAATTAAAGGCGACAAAGCCACCTAAAGTGCAGTCATTATAGCGTAAATTTTGAACGATGGGCTAGGTTTTACGAAATTGGCTCGGTGAAAGCCCATAAATTGCTTTAAACGCCTTGCTAAAATGTGCTTCTGATTGATACCCTACTTCAAGAGCGATTGCCAAAATGGTCTTTTGCGTATTTTTCAATAAAACTGCAGCCATTTCTAACCGCACTTGTGTGAGAAATTTTCCTGGTGGCATCCCTAATTGCTGTTGAAAGATCCGCATAAAGGTTGCACGAGACATGGATGCCAACTCGGCTAATTGCTCAATATTCCAATCTAATTGAGGTGAAAACAGGATTTTTTCAAGAACTTGATTCAATCTCTTATCTTGCAACGCAGCTAATAAGCCTTGATTAAGCAAACCTATTTGCTGAGCATGACGCAAAATATAAATAAACAACACATTTGATAGTGCGTCGATCACGGATTTTGTGCCTTGCTCCGGTTTCTCGGCTTCTTGTAAAAAAAGTGAAACCAAGGGCTGCACAGGTGTATTTTGCAGCGAAAGATGTAAATAATCTGGTAACGAATCAATTAATAATGACGGTTTTTGATAATAAAATGTTCCACAAAACATCTTCAGATCGGGCGTACCTGCCCCTATTTGATGAACATGAAAAAGTGCATTTGATTGCGCTCTCTGTAGGCTATTCTCTCTTTTTTGTTGAGAACTGCCCAAAAAGTGCGGTCGATTTTGAGGGAGAAAAAAGAGATCACCTTTTTTCAAATGGAACTGTTTTCCCGCAAAGGTTACCCAGCACTCACCTTGTTCGATTAAATGAAATAAACCTTGATATTCCGCCGCATCTGGCTGATGTTCAACTTGCCAATCCCCTTGAAACAAGCAGCGAATATTAATTTCCCCGCGCACTTGCGCCAGCTGTGTTAATTTATCTAAATAATCCATCGTGAGATTTTCCGTCTAAAAGTTAAGACAATTTGACAAGTATCATACGCTAATCTGCTTATAATTCCTCTCGAAATTTGTACTAAATTTAAGGAGAAAAACAATGTTTGCAGATTGGAAAAATGATGTAGCACACGTTAAAAAATCATT
>CAUUXN010000141.1:0-3515 GCA_963548985.1 uncultured Haemophilus sp.
GTAATTCGGGGCAGAATTGGTAAAGAGAGTCGTGTAAAATATCGAGTTCGCACATTTTGTTGTCTGATTATTGATTTTTGGCGAAACCATTTGATCATATGACAAGATGTGTATCTACCTTAACTTAATGATTTTGATAAAAATCATTAGGGGATTCATCAGAACTTAGCATTCAATATATTAGAGTTATGAAAGTTTGCATTTGTTAGATCTGCCAAACTAAAATTAGAATTAGTTAGATTACAATTATAAAAATTAGCATCTATAGCTTTAGTATCTTTGAAATCAGTGTTCTCTAACCTAGTATTTTCAAAAGTAGTATTAACTAGAGCGGCTCCATAAAAACTAGCCTCTAAGAGATCTTTATTGGAAATAATTTTATTAGCGAGAGTATATCCACTAAACTTAGCTTGTTTTCCTTGTTCTTTATTACTTCTTACCCATATCTCATGTTGTTCTAATATTTCATTAAGTGTCTCATCTTTAATGGCAATATACATTGTTTTCCTTAATAAATAAATATTGAGCGATTCTAACAAAAGAGCGGTCAAAAATCACAATGAATTTTGACCGCTCTTTTTATTACTTTACTTACGTATTATTTTTGTTTTTTCAAAAACTCAACGCCAGTATCTGGGAAGTCGGTGAATACACCGGTTGCACCAGATTTATTCAATAACGCATCGTACATTTGATTTACGTCAGTGAAGAATTCAGGTAGAGCATCTTTACGCACAGTGTATGGGTGTAATTCCACTTTGTATTGTGCAAGTTCTTTCACTAATGGAGTGTACACGATGTTGCCTGGTTTAGATTTTTCTTTATCTACTAACATGTACCAGCCTGGACCAACACCATCCGCATATTTCACCACTTCTGCCATTGCACCTGGTTTGAACATCCAATCGTAATCGTAGTTCACCCATTTGCCTTTCGCATCTTTTTCTTCAGTTTCATGCCAGTCTGTGTATGCCACTAATTGAACAAGTTTTAAATCCATGCCCATTTTTGGTAGCAATTCATTTTTGATACGTTTTAACTCATTGAAGTCGAAGGTTTGTAAGTAAACCATGTCTGATTTCTTGTCGTAACCGTATTTTTTCAATACTTTAAGGGTTTCAACTGCAATGTCTTTGCCGTTTTGGTGGTGGAACCAAGGTGCTTTAATTTCAGGATAGATACCCACTTTTTTACCGGTAGATTTTTCTAAACCTTGGATAAATTCTAACTCATCTTCAAAAGTATGGATTTTGAAGTGTGATTTCCAAAGTGGGAAACGGCCCGGATATACTGCAACTTGTTTACCGTCTTTAGTTTCAAAGTTTTCAGTCATATTTAAACTTTGAATTTCTTTTAAGGTGAAGTCGATTACATAGTAACGACCATCTTTACGATGACGATTAGGGAATTTTTTCGCGACATCAGTTAAGCCGTCTAAGAAGTGGTCATGGATAACAACTAAACGACCATCTTTTGTCATCGCTAAGTCTTGTTCTAAGTAGTCTGCGTGTTGTGCAAATGCAAGCGCTTTAGATTCAAGCGTATGCTCTGGTAAGTAACCACTTGCACCACGGTGAGCAATGATAATTTTGTCTGATTTCATAGTGTCCACAGAAGAGTGTGCGCTACATCCTGCAAGTACGCCTGCAGCTAATAAAGAAAGCGCTAAAGTTTTGAGTTTCATGGTGTGTTCTCCTTGAAAGTGCGGTTAAAAATTCAGTTGTTTTTTGTAATAAAAAAGGCGGCAAGCCTTCGCCTGTCGCCTTTAATTTATGGATTATTTAGTACCGTAGGTATCGCCTAATCTTGCTTTGTGTTTGCCTTCTTCAACCATTACGATGAAGAGTAATAATACCGCTAAGACACCACCACCGATCATGACGTAGAAACCGCCGTCCCAGCCGTAATGTTGTGCTGCCCAACCGATAACAGCTGAAGCTGACACAGTACCACCTAAGTAACCGAATAAACCGGTGAAACCTGCTGCTGTACCTGCTGCTTTTTTCGGTGCAAGCTCAAGAGCGTGTAAGCCGATTAACATTACAGGACCGTAGATTAAGAAACCGATTAAGGTCATTAAGATGAAGTCAGTTAATTGATATGGGTTTTCATACCAAGCTGAGTAGTTTGCAAGCTCTGCTTCAGGTGTAGCTGGGTTCATCCAGTATGCTACAACTGCGGCTGTAGTTAAGATCATGAAGATGAAACCGGTTAAACCACGTTTACCTTTGAAGACTTTATCTGATACCCAACCACATAATAATGTACCTGGAACTGCTGCTAATTCATAGATTGTGTAAGCCCATGCGGTACCTTTGATGTTGAAGTGTTTTACTTCACTTAAGTAAACCGGAGACCATTTTAATACGCCGTAGCGGATTAAGTATACGAATACGTTAGCAATCGCGATGTACCATAACAATTTGTTTTTCAATACATAAGTTACGAAGATTTCTTTTGTGCTTAAATCGTTTTCGTAAGTTTTTTCGTTATAGTCATCTGGGTAGTCATTACGCCATTTTTCGATTGATGGTAAACCACAAGATTGTGGAGTATCACGCATCACGAAGTAAACTGGAATTGCACAGATCATTGCAGCAATACCCGGATAGTAGAGGGATTGTTGCCAAATATCTTTTGCTTGTGCTTCGACACCATGAGTGCTGAAGAAGACGGCACTCGCTAATAGCACCATTGCACCCGGCATCATACCACCGATGTTGTGCGCGGTATTCCAGATAGATACGATAGTACCGCGTTCTGATTTAGACCACCAGTGTACCATTGTACGACCACATGGAGGCCAACCCATACCTTGGAACCAACCATTTAAGAAGATCATTACCCACATGATGGCAACGCCAGAGGTTGCCCATGGGAATAAACCCATCATGGTCATACAAAGACCAGAAAGCAATAAACCAAATGGTAAGAATACGCGAGGGTTCGAACGGTCAGACATACCTGCCATTACGAACTTAGATAAACCGTAGGCAAGACCAGCCGCTGAGCCGATAACACCTAGTTGCGCTTTTGTGTACAAGCCCTGTTGAATTAAACCGGGTTGTGCTAAGTCAAAGTTTGCACGTACAAAATAGTAAGCAGCATAACCAAAGAAGATCCCTGCAAACACTTGCCAACGTAAGCGTTTATACGTGGAATCAATTTTATCCGCAGGAAGTTCCGCAATATGCGGTGCGGGTTTAAATGGTCCAAACATAATTTCTCTCCAAAATCATTTTAATTATGAGTCCACCCCCATAATGGGGATAGCGTGCATGATAAAAGAAAAATAGAAATTAAAAAGAGAAATAATTCAAAAATGTGATGCATTTCACAAAAAAAATTTTAACAAATGAGCGAATACGAAAATTATGTGATCTACTTCACAAAATAGCTTTCTTTTTCGCTCAAAATGTTGTGAATTTAACCGCTCTCCCATACAATAGCAGCAGACTTCGTAACAGTTTTTACGTTTCTTTTTATTAATATTTTGGCTTTGGGGGTAACAATGG
>CAUUXN010000142.1:0-3507 GCA_963548985.1 uncultured Haemophilus sp.
CCATTTCACGCACGGTTAAACGAATTTGATGATAAATATCCTGCCATTCGCGAATACGTAAATAATTTAAGAAATCCTTTTGGCACTGACGACGGAATTGGTTTTTGCTCAATTCTTTTTGTTGTTCTTGTAGATAACGCCAAAGATTGAGGAAAGCCAAGAAATCTGATTTTTTATCGTCAAAACGACGATGTTTTTCATCGGAAGCTTGCTGTTTTTCTGTTGGACGTTCACGCGGATCTTGGATGGATAACGCCGAAACAATAATCATCACTTCATAAACGCAGCCAAAATCGACCGCACTTAGAAGCATCTTGGCAAGGCGCGGATCGACCGGGAGTTGGGCAAGTTGGCGACCGATTGTCGTTAATCGACGTTTTTCACCTAATTTAGTTTGAATGGTTTCAAACGCACCTAATTCTTCCAACAGTTTTATCCCATCTTGAATATGGCGTTTATCTGGGGCATCCACAAATGGGAAGGCTTCAATATCATCCAAACCCAATGCCGTCATTTGCAAAATAACGGAGGCTAAATTGGTGCGCAGAATTTCAGGATCGGTAAATTCTGGACGAGAATTAAAATCCTCTTCCGAATATAAACGAATACAAATCCCTTCACTTACACGACCACAACGACCTTTACGCTGATTAGCGGATGCCTGTGAGATAGGTTCAATCGGTAAACGTTGTACTTTGGTGCGATAGCTATAACGGGAAATGCGTGCGGTACCTGGGTCAATCACATATTTAATGCCCGGCACGGTCAATGAAGTTTCCGCTACGTTGGTCGCCAACACGATGCGATTTAAACCGCTAGGATGAAAAATTTTATTCTGTTCTTGCGCAGACAAGCGAGCAAAGAGCGGTAGAATTTCCGTGTGTTTTAGATTCTGTTTTTGTAAAGCTTCAGCGGTATCACGAATTTCACGCTCACCGTTCATAAAGATCAAAATATCACCTCGGCCTTCTGCTTGCAGCTCATCCACTGCGTTGAGAATGCCTTGTAGCTGATCTTGGTCGTCTTCTTCCACTACGGGACGATAACGCACTTCAACAGGATAGGTTCTACCTGAGACTTCAATAATTGGGGCATTGTTGAAATGTTTGGAAAAACGTTCCACATCAATGGTCGCAGAGGTAATGATAAGTTTTAAATCACGACGACGTGGTAAAAGCTGTTTCAGATAACCGAGAATAAAATCGTTATTTAGGCTACGTTCGTGGGCTTCGTCAATAATCAAGCAAGAATATTGATTGAGGAAACGATCGTTTTGAATTTCTGCAAGCAGAATCCCGTCGGTCATCAACTTGATTTGCGTATCATCACTGATTTGATCGTTAAAACGAACCTTATAACCAACTAAACCGCCAAGTTCTGTTTCCAGCTCTTCTGCAATACGCGCTGCCACCGAACGAGCGGCAATACGGCGAGGCTGAGTATGACCAATCATGCCCAAATTGCCGAAACCTAATTCTAAACACATTTTCGGCAACTGGGTGGTTTTACCTGAACCTGTTTCCCCTGCCACCACAATGACCTGATGTTCTGAAAGCAGTTTTTGAATTTCAGCTTTGCGTTGGCTAACAGGCAAACTCTCTGGAAAAACAATCGGATTTCTAACCGCACTTTTACGATTTTCTACACGTAATTGAGCCTGTTCAATCTGTATCTGGATTTCTGCAGCAACGGCTTGTTGGACCTCTTGGCTTTTAATTTTTCCAATACCATGAATGCGGGCGGATAAACGACGTTGATCCACCAGCATAATATCGTTGAGTTTCGAAAAGAGAGATTGTTGTATCGGATTTAATTCACGTTTGACTGATTTATTCTTCATACTGATTTACTTTTAAAACCACCATAAGCCAAACAAAGCCAACCAATTAAAAATAACGTTCCACCAATCGGTGTCACCCAAACGAGGAATTTTCCCGCACCAAGTGCGAGCGCATAAAGGCTGCCACTAAAGAGCAGAATACCGTACGCCCAAGTCCCTGCAGCAAGATTAACCATTTTGTTTGCAACCAATGATTCACGGCATAATTGCAAAATGCCAATCGCTAAAATCGCCATGGTGTGGAACATTTGATATTTCACACCCGTTTCAATCCACGCTAATTCTTTCGGCTCTAAAACCTTGCTTAATCCATGTGCCGCAAAAGCACCAATCGCCACACACAAAAAACCGCTTAATCCCGCGATAAATAACCATTTGTTTTTCATTTAAAATTTTCCTATTAATACAGCTAAAATCCCTGCGGCGATTAGAGGTCCCACCGGAATACCACCTAAAAAAGAAACACCAATAATCGTACCTATTAATAACCCTGTGACTAAAACAGGTTGTTCACTCATTAATGGCACACCTTTCCCCGCAAGCCATGCGACGAATACCCCTGTTAAAATAGAAACGCCCATTTTCCAGTTTAAAAATGAACTGAGATCAGGCAGTTGAATTTCTCCTGACACTAACGGTGCAAGCACACCAATGGTTAAGATGATGATCCCAATTTTGACACCGTATTGTTCGAGTATAGGAATGTATTTGGATAATAAAGTTTGCTGCATAATTAACAGCACGGCGGCTGAGATGGTAATCGCGCTATTTTGGCTAATTAAACCTAAAACAATTAAGAAAACCAATAACAACGCGACCATATTGAGTTGTAATGTCATAATACCTCTAAAGTGCGGTCAAAAAACTGACCATTTTTATGCGTGTAAAGTTTTTGTAAATTATACCAATTTCTTGCTTTTCTGTGTTTTTTATTTAGTGAAAAAAGGCTAGAATACAAGTCAACTTTCTTCTCATACTCCCTGTTTTTACTAAGGTTTTTTGCCCTATGTCGAATGTCGTCAGCCCTGAACTAATTAAAACTGTTGTCCTGCTTGCTACCAGTGTCACTATCGTGCCGCTTTTTAAGCGTATTGGCTTAGGTAGCGTGTTGGGTTATTTAGTGGCTGGCTGTTTAATTGGTCCTTCCGTTTTCGGCGTAGTGAAAGATGCAGAATCGATTCTGCATATGGCTGAACTGGGCGTGGTGATGTTCTTATTCATTATCGGTCTGGAAATGCATCCAGAACGTCTATGGGCGATGAGAAAGGCAATCTTCGGACGGGGCTTTCTGCAAGTAGGGCTATGTGGTGCTCTGCTTACCTTTGCTGGTATCTATATTTTAAATCTTCCTAAAGAAGTCGCATTTATCGCAGGTATGGGCTTTACCCTTTCTTCCACCGCTATTGTGATGCAGGTATTAGAAGAACGCGGGATCACGAACACTCCAAAAGGCCAACGAGTTATTTCTACCTTAATTTTTGAAGATTTATCCATTGTGCCATTATTGGCATCTATTGCCTTTTTAACACCTGAAACCAAACATATTGAACATCAAACAAACTGGACATCCATCGCTATTGCACTCGGTGCCGTTGTCGGTTTAGTGGTTGCGGGTAAATGGTTAATGAACCCAATTTTCCGTTTGATTTCCAAAGCTCATATTCGCG
>CAUUXN010000143.1:0-3480 GCA_963548985.1 uncultured Haemophilus sp.
AAAAGAACGACGCACCGGTTTTTCTTAAGAGTCACAACAGCGCGTCGTTGTGTGGGGCGTATTATAGGCATTTCAGATGCCTTTGCAAGATCTTTTTGTAAAAAAATGTAAATTTTTTCTTAGTTGAAGATCTTTTCGCCTATTCGCACAAAAAATAGATCATTTTTGTTACTTAATTAATCGTTTTGCTATTCTTGGCAAATCTGCAATGGAATCCAAAACATAATCAGCGAGATTCTCTCCCTCTTCTGTAATAGGTTTGCCTGTTCGCACTAAAATATTTGTTTTCACTTTTGCGCCAATGCCTGCTTTAAGATCTTCAATCTTATCCCCGACCATAATAGATTGTGCCGGATCGATTTTCAGCGCTTTAATTGCCTCTAGTAACATACCTGATTTTGGTTTTCTGCATTCACAGTCTTCTTTATATTCGCCTTTCCCTTCTGGATGATGAGGACAATAATAAATACCATCTAAATCCACACCACGATCAGCTAATGACCAATCCATCCATTCTGTTAATTGTAAAAACTGATCTTCTGAAAAATATCCACGAGCAATGCCTGATTGATTGGTCACTAAAACCAAAAGATACCCCATTTCCTTTAATGCATTTAATGCATCAATGCTGCCTTCAATAAATTGGAAATCATCAATTTTATGAACATAACCATGGTCGATATTTAAAGTGCCATCACGATCTAAAAAAACAGCTTTCTTCATATATTTTCTCATCTATCTTTTTCTAAGAACAAAATTATCCCTTTTATTCTTAATATAAGCAATAATAAGTCATAACCGATCCGTCTAAAAAAGATCCCCTAAGATATTGACACAGCATTCTAGACGTCTAGAATACAAATGAAATTCAAATATTAACTGAGAACAAGGGCTTATATGATTAAGCTAAATAACATTACGAAGATTTTTACACTTCCAGATAAAAAACTGACCGCACTTGATAATGTTTCATTACATGTGCCTAAGGGACAGATTTGCGGTGTCATTGGCGCCTCTGGTGCAGGTAAAAGTACACTTATCCGTTGTGTAAACTTATTAGAAAGACCGACTCACGGTGCTGTGCTCATCGATGATGTGGATCTGACTCAACTTTCTGAAGCAGAATTAGTGAAAACACGCCGTCAAATCGGTATGATTTTCCAACATTTTAATTTGTTAACCTCTCGAACCGTTTTTGAAAACGTGGCATTGCCACTTGAATTAGAAAATAAATCAAAAGCAGAAATTCAAGAAAAAACGACCGCACTTTTAGCGCTTGTTGGATTAAGTGATAAACATAATGTGTATCCTGCTAATCTCTCTGGTGGTCAAAAACAACGTGTAGCGATTGCGCGTGCACTTGCAAGCGATCCAAAAGTCTTACTTTGTGATGAGGCAACTAGCGCATTAGATCCGGCCACAACCCAATCTATTCTAAAATTATTAAAAGAAATCAACCGCACTTTAGGTATCACCATTCTTCTTATCACTCATGAAATGGAAGTGGTTAAACGTATCTGCGATCAAGTTGCCGTAATTGATAAAGGCCGTCTGATTGAACAAGGCACAGTTAGTGAAATTTTCTCTAATCCGAAAACAGAATTGGCCCAAGAATTTATTAGTTCGACTTTCCACATTACTTTGCCGGAAGAATATTTAGAAAATTTATCTGATACACCAAAACATGCCAAATCGTATCCGATCATCAAATTTGAATTTACTGGTCGTTCCGTCGATGCGCCATTACTTTCTCAAGCATCGAAAAAATTTGGCGTGGAACTCAGTATCTTAACATCACAAATTGATTATGCCGGAGGGGTAAAATTTGGCTTTACCATTGCGGAGGTTGAAGGTGATGAAGATGCGATTACGCAAGCCAAAGTTTATTTAATGGAAAATAACGTTCGAGTAGAGGTGCTAGGCTATGTTCAATGATTTATGGGCAACATTTAGCCAACAATTCCCCGATAATTTTGTGAGTTTATTAACGGTATCGACCGTTGAAACAATTTATATGTCAGTATTATCGACATTAATTGCCGCTTTATTAGGCTTACCACTGGGTTTTTTAACCTTTTTAACCAATAAAGGGGCGATTTTAGAAAACAAAAAGCTCAATGCGTTTTTAAACGTCATTATTAATATCGGACGTTCAATTCCTTATATTATTTTATTACTCGCTTTAATTCCGCTTACCAGTTGGTTACTTCCTGGCGGTAGTATTGGTTCTAATGCGGCGATTGTGTCATTAAGTGCAGCCGCAACGCCATTTTTTGCACGTCTTACGAGTAATGCGCTTTTTGAGATTCCAACCGGTTTGACTGAAACAGCAAAAGCCATGGGTGCAACCAATTGGCAAATTATTCGTAAATTCTATTTGCCTGAATCCCTACCTACGCTCATTAATGCTATTACGCTCACTTTCGTGACATTAATTGGCTATACCGCAATGGCGGGAACGCAAGGCGGTGGCGGCTTAGGAAGCCTCGCCATTAACTATGGCGTCTATCGTAATATGCCATCGGTAACTTGGGCTGCAACGATTGTTATCGTGATTATCGTGATGCTCAGTCAAAAATTGGGCGACACGCTCGCAAAACGAGTGGATCACCGTTAATTATTTTCTATACCATTTTATTCACAACAAGGAAAAAACATGAAATTAAAAAACTTATTTGCTATCACTGCTATCGCGTCAGCATTAGTATTAACAGGTTGTAAAGAAGAGAAAAAAGCAGATGCAGCATCAACTGCACCTGCAGCAACATCAATCAAAGTTGGTGTAATGGCGGGTCCTGAACACCAAGTAGCCGAAACCGCGGCAAAAGTAGCAAAAGACAAATACAACTTAAATGTTGAATTTGTTTTATTCAATGACTACGCATTACCAAATACTGCTGTATCTAAAGGCGATTTAGATGCTAACGCAATGCAACACAAACCTTACTTAGATGAAGATGTAAAAGCGAAGAACTTGAACAACTTAGTGATCGTTGGTAACACCTTTGTTTACCCGCTTGCTGGCTATTCTAAAACCATCAAAAATGTAAATGAATTAAAAGATGGCGCGAAAATTGTGGTGCCAAATGACCCATCAAACCGTGGTCGTGCATTAATCCTTCTTGAAAAACAAGGTTTAATCAAACTTAAAAATTCTAACGATCTTCTTTCAACTGTCGCAGATATCGTTGAAAATCCGAAAAACTTAAAAATTTCTGAAGTAGATACCTCTGTTGCAGCTCGTGCATTAGATGATGTTGATCTTGCTGTTGTAAATAACACTTATGCGGGTCAAGTTGGCTTAAATGCACAAGATAATGGCGTATTCGTAGAAGATAAAGATTCTCCATACGTAAACATCATCGTTGCGCGTACTGATAACAAAGACAGCAAAGCGATCCAAGATTTCGTGAAAGCATACCAAACTGAAGAAGTTTACCAAGAAGCGAAAAAACACTTTAAAGATGGTGTTGTAAAAGG
>CAUUXN010000144.1:0-3470 GCA_963548985.1 uncultured Haemophilus sp.
GAACCCCGAGCTGAATGGCTTGGGGTTTTTGTTTATGGAGTTTTCAATATTTTAGCAAAGCGTTGATTCTATGATACAATCATCGCTGTAATTTTTATAAAACAAGAGAAAATATGACCGCACTTAATGTATTAATTTATCCAGATGATCACCTAAAGATTGTTTGTGAGCCAGTTGTCGAAGTCAATGATGACATTCGCAAAATTGTAGATGATATGTTTGATACGATGTACCAAGAAGAAGGCATTGGTCTTGCAGCTCCGCAGGTAGATATCTTGCAGCGTATTATTACGATTGATATTGAAGGCGACAAACAAAATCAATTAGTGTTGATCAATCCAGAAATTTTGACCTCAGAAGGTGAAACAGGCATAGAAGAGGGTTGTTTGTCTATTCCTGGATTCCGTGCTTTAGTGCCTCGTAAAGAAAAAGTCACGGTAAAAGCGTTAGATCGCCATGGTAAAGAATTTACGATTGATGCAGATGGTTTATTAGCAATCTGTATTCAGCATGAGATCGATCATTTGAACGGTATTTTATTTGTGGATTATCTTTCACCGTTGAAACGTCAACGTATCAAAGAAAAATTAGTGAAATATAAAAAACAAATTGCAAAACAATAATCAAAAGTGCGGTATGAAATGACCGCACTTTTCCTATCAACGCCATAACGTAGAACATTATGAAACCATTGAATATCATCTTTGCCGGTACACCGGACTTCGCAGCACAACATCTTGCTGCACTCTTAAATTCACATCACAATATTATTGCTGTTTATACGCAGCCAGATAAACCGGCTGGCCGCGGTAAAAAATTGCAAGCGAGTCCTGTAAAGCAATTAGCAGAACAGCATCAAATTCCTGTTTATCAACCAAAATCCTTGCGTAAAGAAGAAGCACAAGCAGAGCTTAAAGCGTTAAATGCCGATGTGATGGTTGTTGTCGCTTATGGTTTGATTTTACCTCAAGCAGTGTTAGATATGCCTCGTTTAGGTTGTTTAAATGTGCATGGCTCTCTGTTGCCACGTTGGCGTGGCGCTGCACCTATTCAGCGCTCTATTTGGGCAGGGGATCAACAAACTGGTGTGACGATTATACAAATGGATGCAGGCTTAGATACTGGCGATATGTTACACAAAGTGTATTGCGATATTGATGCGCAAGAAACTTCTGCTTCGCTTTACCATAAATTAGCTGAAATTGCGCCAGCTGCATTGATTGATGTTTTGGATCATTTGGAAGAAGGGAAGTTCATTGCGGAAAAACAAGATGATAGCCAAAGTAACTATGCAGAGAAACTTTCTAAAGAAGAGGCTAAATTAGATTGGTCGCTATCGGCAGCCCAGCTTGAACGCAATATTCGCGCGTTTAATCCTTGGCCGATTAGTTTCCTACAATTAACTGATGAGCAAGGTGATGAACAAACCTTAAAAGTTTATGCTGCTGCCGTGTTGCCACATGTAGATAAACCATCTGGGACGATTTTAAGTGTCGATAAAAAAGGTATCCAAATTGCCACGAAAGAAGGCGTTTTAAATTTATTGCAACTTCAGCCAGCAGGTAAGAAACCAATGTTTGTGCAAGATTTTCTCAATGGACGAGCCGATTGGTTCCAGGTTGGTAAGGTGCTCGGATAATGGTATTTCAACGAAAAAAAACGGGAAAATCGACCGCACTTTCGGTACGCGCTATTGCTGCTCAAGTGATTTTGCAGGTTTTAGATCAAGGTAAGTCCTTATCAACGTTGCTTCCTGACGTGCAATCACAGGTAAAACCACAGGATTTGCCTTTATTACAGGAAATCACCTTTGGTATTTGTCGCGTATTGCCTCGTTTAGAAAATATTATAAAAAAACTATTAGATAAACCATTGAAGGGTAAAACCCGCATCGTACATTGCTTGTTATTAGTAGGGTTGTACCAATTACTTTATATGCGAGTGCCCGCTCATGCGGCGGTAGATGAAGTAGTTAATGCCACAAAATCATTAAAATTAGATAGTTTCCGTGGTTTGGTTAACGGTGTATTGCGTCGCTTCTTACGGGAACAAGAAGATATTCTTGCCGCAGTAGATAAACATTGGCAAACGCTTCATCCTGAATGGTTTGTGAATAAACTCAAAAAAGCTTATCCGAATTGGCGTGAAATTATTGAGGCGAATAATCAAAAGCCACCAATGTGGTTGCGAGTTAACCAACAACAAAATAATACGAAAACGTACCGCACTTTGTTGGAAGAGCAAGAGATAGTCGCATTTGAATGTGATAATCCACATGCTTTACGTTTGGCTCAACCGCTTTCTGTCTCGAAACTGCCGAATTTTGAACAAGGTTCGGTGACAGTTCAGGATCTTAATGCCCAGTGGTCAGCCTTATTGCTTGAGCCACAAAATGATGAATTAATTTTAGATGCTTGCGCGGCGCCAGGTGGGAAGACTACACATATTTTAGAGATGGCACCGCAAGCGAAAGTGATTGCGCTTGATGTCGAGGCTCATCGCTTAAAACGTGTTGAAGAAAATCTTGCCCGTCTGAATCAACAGGCGACGGTTGTTTGTGGCGATGCGACCGAGCCTGAGAAGTGGCTTGCGGAAATAGGTTTAAGTGGTGCATCCTTTGATCGTATTTTATTAGATGCACCTTGCTCGGCAACTGGTGTGATTCGTCGTCATCCGGATATTAAATGGCTACGTCAAGAAACGGATATTGCTCAATTGGTTGCCTTACAAGGACAAATTCTAAAGGCGCTTTGGGCAAAATTGAAACCTAATGGCATTTTGCTTTATGCGACTTGCTCTGTGCTTCCTGATGAGAACAGTCAGCAAATACAGCATTTTTTAGCTGAAATACCCGATGCAGAATTAATGCCATTGCCGTTTGAACAAACGGAAAATACGATTGGAATCCAATTCCTGCCACAAGAGAATGGCGGGGATGGGTTCTATTATGCAAAATTGAGAAAACGGTCAGCTTAAATGAATTTGCCTTTAATTGATGTCGTCATTCCTTGCTATAACACTGAACAAACGCTTGTTCGTGCAGTAGAGTCTGTGTTGCAGCAAAATAATCTTGGTCACCTTTGGTTGATTGATGATGCGTCGACAGATAATACATTTGCATTAGCCTTACAGCTCGCAGAACAATATCCTGACAGAATCTCTATCGAGCAAATGCCGAAAAATAGTGGTGTAGCGATGACTCGAAATTGGGGTGCGATGCTTTCGGCTAAAAGTGCGGTTGATTTTGTCGCATTTTTAGATGCAGATGATGCATATGAACCGGGAGCATTAGAAGTGGCGGCGGCAACCTTTCATTTTCAGCCAGATACTTCGGTGGTGAGATTAGCGTTAAAGCCGATAAATTTAGCTCAACGTTATGCGGAACACCCTAATTTTGATCAGGCATGGCAATATATGCGCATGACCTGCGGGGGAAATATCGTTTTCAATAAAGCTTTTTTCTTAGCGTG
>CAUUXN010000145.1:0-3331 GCA_963548985.1 uncultured Haemophilus sp.
TTATTGATATGCAAACCGATGAGCATCGCAATCGCGTGATTGAATCCTTGGAAGAGGCTCTATCGAAAGATCGCGTAAAAACCAATGTAAATGGCTTTACTCAACTTGGCCTAGTGGAAATGACGCGTAAACGTACTCGCGAAAGTTTAGAGCATGTATTGTGTGATGAATGCCCAACTTGTCAAGGTCGTGGACGTGTGAAAACCGTCGAAACAGTATGTTACGAAATTATGCGAGAGATCATTCGTGTTAACCACTTATTCTCGAGTGAACAATTTGTGGTGTATGCGTCTCCTGCTGTGGCGGATTACTTAATCAAAGAAGAATCTCACGGTTTATTGCCAGAGATTGAAATGTTCATCAGCAAACAGGTTCAAGTCAAAACAGAACAGTACTACAACCAAGAACAATTTGATGTAGTAGTGATGTAAAAGACAAAAGTGCGGTCAATTTTGACCGCACTTTTTATCCTTAAACTTAGATAGAATATGAGTGACTCAAAGGTAATAGAATAATGAAATATGTTTTTGGATATTTTGTGAGTATTCTGGCTTTTTCTTTGATTTATTTTGTTGCTATTTTTTATGTGCAATTTGATTCGGGAGTTAATAACATAAATTATGTTCTTCTAGCAAAAGAGGCAATAGTAGCAAGTTTGAAACTTCATATTCTCATTCTTCCTATTATATTTCTAACAACTAAAAGAAAAACAAAATAGCATGATGGAGCACTTTATATTTGTGTGTGAAAGTACTCTGTACAAATTATTTTTTACTTTTAAATAGCATAAATTTTCTGATGTTAGTTTTTAATTGCTTGTTGATAAGTTTTCATTTATAAAACGTATAGTTTAGAGTTCATAGGGGAAGTAAATGCTTATAGCTGATTTAAAATGGATTGATTATGGCTTTTCGACGAGGGATGAGGCATCCTTACTAGTTCTTAAGCCAGCTTATTGCTTAAATTTAACATTAGCAATAGGAACAAAAGGAAATTCTGGGAGTGACTATTTTTATACTAATGTTTTTAATGTAGGAATGGTGCAAAGAGAAAAGGTCTTGGTGATAAATAAAGGAATGGTTGTTGCTCTGAAAACATTAGATGACATAGAAAATTATTTGTCACTCATGATAAATAGTATATCAGGAGAAACCTGGGATGATATTGTTATTCAGTTACAAAAATATTTTGATTGGGAATATGAAGGGTATAGAGAAGTTTAAAAAGCATCTAATTTTAAATTCAAGAATAAAAAGTGCGGTCAAAATTGACCGCACTTTTTACTTTAACTACTTCAATCTTTCTAACTGTTGAATAATGGCTTCATCAGATTGTGATTGGATTTTTCGCATCCGAATAAAGAGTAAAGCCGCAGCAATGGTTAAGGCAATGATAAACGCAACCCAAAAACCTTTTGCGCCGATGCTTGGAACAATCCAATCCGTTCGTGAAAGAATATACCCAACCGGAATACCTACGCCCCAATAGGCAAGTAATGTGATATAAAGGATAATTTTGGTGTCTTTATAGCCACGTAAAATACCGCTCACGACGACTTGCACTGAATCTGAAAATTGATAAATCGCCGCTATCGCTAATAAGCTGCTTGAAAGAGCAATAACGGTGGCATTATCGCCTACAATCAATGTAGCGATCTCTGCACTAAATACCCAAATCACCAACGCCAATACACTTGCCGCAATCAAGCCAAGAATAATAGCGGCGTAAGACATGATTTTGGCTTTTTGTGGTGCATGATTACCCAGTTCTTGAGCCACTAAAATGGTTGCCGCCATGGCAATAGACATGGGGAACATAAAGGCTACGGCACTGGTGTTTAAGGCAATTTGGTGGCTGGCGACCACATCCGCGCCTAATGGGGAAAGTAATAAACTACTTAATGCAAAGAGTGAGACTTCACTACACAGCGCAATGGCAATAGGCAAGCCAAGTGCGGCCAATTTTTTCAGTGTTTTGATATCTGGCTTTTCAATAATCTTTTCAAAGACTTTCAGACTACGTTCATTATAGTTTTTAGCTGAATAGGTAATCATCAAGATCGCCATCGCCCAGTTAACAATAGCCGTTGCCACACCACAACCGACACCACCCAATGCCGGCGCACCAAATTTGCCGTAAATAAACATATAATTCAACGGAATATTCAGCATTAACCCCATGAAGGTAATCACCATAGCGGGTTTTGTTTTGGCAATGCCATCATTCAAACAGCGGAAATTAATCAGCAATAAATAGGTAGGCAAGCCCCATACCATCGCACGCAAATAATTCATCGTCACATCAGCCATGTGGGCATCCATATTCATGAACTGTAATATGAAATCATTATGATAGATGATGAGGGCAAGGGGAATCATCACTAAAAATGAAATCCAAAGGCCTTGTCTCACTTGGTGAGCAATGCGATGGCGCTGCCCTGAACCATTTAAATAGGAAATTGTTGGAGGCAAGGCGAGTAATAATCCTTGCCCGAAAAGTACCAAAGGTAGCCAAATAGAGGCACCAATACCAACACCGCCTACATCAGCCGAGCTCACACGCCCCGCCATAATCACATCCACGGTGCCCATGCCAGTTTGAGCTAACTGGGCAAGCCCGATAGGTGTCGCAATTCGGATAAGTTTTTTAATATCAATACGGTATTGAGAAAAAAGACGAGAATTCATAAATTTTGTTATAATATTGGAAAAATTTTTAATGAAGGAATAATAATGTTTACAGGTATTGTACAGGGCATCGCCCGAATTCATGCAATTAAAGATAGCGATAATTTTAGAACACAGATCGTAAAATTACCAGCCGAAATGCGAAAAGGCTTAGAAATCGGTGCATCAGTGGCGAATAACGGCGTGTGCTTAACAGTGACTGAAATTCATGATGATCTTGTGAGCTTTGACCTAATGCAAGAAACCTTGCGCATCACCAATCTTGGCAGCTTAAAAGCGGGGGATTTTGTGAATATCGAACGTGCAATGCAAATGGGCGCTGAAATTGGTGGTCATATTTTATCTGGTCACGTTTATTGTACCGCAAGCGTTTCACAAATTATCGAAAGCGAAAACAATCGTCAGGTTTGGTTTAAATTACCTAACAAAGATGTGATGAAATATATACTCACCAAAGGATTTATCGCGATTGACGGCATAAGCCTTACCATCGGTGAAGTGAAAGGTGATGAATTCTGCGTGAATTTAATTCCTGAAACCTTACATAGAACTCTGATTGGCAAACGACAAATTGGTGATTTAGTGAATATCGAAATCGATCCACAAACACAAGCGATTGTGGATACAGTGGAACGATATTTAGC
>CAUUXN010000146.1:0-3325 GCA_963548985.1 uncultured Haemophilus sp.
CGCACTTGCAACGCGTTCATAGCGATTACGTAATGGTGAACCTGGGCGGTAAACGAGAGCAATAGTACGAGACGGTTCTGGGGAATGGCACGGAATATATTTTACACCTGCACGTGTGCCTTCATTTAATACAGCAAGTTCTGGCATAAAGGTGATGCCTGCATTAGCTGCCACCATATTACGCAACGTTTCAAGGCTAGTGGCTTGGAAGTGAGGGTCTTCTTTAGCACCGGCCATAAAACAATAATCGAGCGCTTGATTACGTAAGCAATGCCCATCATCTAGCATGAGCATTTCTTGCCCTTTTAAGGTATTCATGGCAATTTTGCTTTTTGATGCCCATGGATGCTGTTCTGAAACTGCCAGTAACATTTTTTCATCAAAAATAGGCACTTCGATAAACGCTTCAGTTTCGGGTACGCGAGCCACAATCGCACAATCTAGGCGACCTGTTTCTAATTGTTCTAATAGTTGGTGAGTTTGGGCTTCGTAAAGAAATACTTCTAAATCTGGGAAAGTTTCTTTCAATGTTGGTACAATATAAGGAAGTAGGTAAGGACCAACGGTTGGGATTAATCCAATGTGTAATGGACCTGTCATTTCTTTACCTTGATTGCTAGCCATTTCTTTAAGTAATTTTACTTCTCGTAATACAGTGCGAGCTTGATCAACAAGTAACATACCAGATTGCGTGAAGAGTACTTTACGGCTAGTACGTTCAAGTAAAATAATGCCTAATTCATCTTCTAGTTTGCGAATTTGGCCACTTAAAGTCGGTTGGCTAACATTGCAAAAATCCGCCGCTCGACGGAAATGTTTGAACTCGGAAAGGGCTACTAAGTATTCTAAATCACGAATGTTCATAGGGTTCTCACTTTATAGAATATGTCAATTAAAAGGATAGAATTAATTGATTATGACTATATCACAAAACTTTCTATAATGCCTATTAAGTTTTTAAGGTAAATTCATTTAACTAACAGAGGAGACACATTATGTCTAATATGGAAGGAAAAAAAGTTCCACAAGTTACATTCCGTACTCGTCAAGGCGATCAATGGGTTGATGTGACCACATCTGAATTATTTGATAACAAAACTGTTGTTGTTTTCTCATTACCAGGTGCATTCACGCCAACTTGTTCATCTTCTCACTTACCACGTTATAACGAACTTGCGCCAGTGTTTAAACAACATGGTGTAGATGATATTTTAGTAGTATCGGTAAATGATACATTCGTTATGAATGCATGGAAAGAAGCAGAAGAAGCACATAACGTAAAATTCATTCCGGATGGTAACGGTACCTTCACTGAAGGTATGGGCATGTTAGTCGGAAAAGATGATTTAGGTTTTGGTAAACGTTCTTGGCGTTATTCTATGCTCGTGAAAAATGGCGTAGTGGAAAAAATGTTTATCGAACCAAATGAACCAGGCGATCCATTTAAAGTATCAGATGCAGATACCATGTTGAAATACATTGCACCAAATTACCAAGTGCAAGAATCAATCTCAATCTTCACAAAACCAGGCTGCCCATATTGTGCGAAAGCAAAACAACTTTTACGCGATAAAGGTTTAAGCTTTGAAGAAATCGTATTAGGTCACGATGCAACAATCGTGAGTGTACGTGCAGTTTCTGGTCGCTCAACTGTGCCACAAGTATTCATTGGTGGTAAACACATCGGTGGTAGCGACGATTTAGAAAAATACTTTGCATAATTGATTGCAGGTAGGAATTTTTTATATTTTTGATTATTAGGAACATAATATAAAAGGGAGCGAAAGCTCCCTTTTTTGTTGACTATTATCTTGTTATGTTCTTAAGCGTTAAAACCAATGTAGCAAACTGAGATTAAAACGACATAAAAAACGACCGCACTTAACAGTAATAATTTTACGGCGAGTTTTGGTTTATGCTGATGCAATTTATAAAGTAAACGCGCAATTAAGACTAAAACAAAGGGATAAACCCAAAAGATAATCGAGAAAAGATCGATCTGAAAATCGCTCAGTGTAGGGTTTTTCACAAAAGCCGTGGAAAGCAAAGAAGCCATAGGCCACAGTAAAATGGGTAAACAAAATGCCGTAAGTCCCCAAGCGAAGCCACTAAATCCTGTCGGCATAGTTTGTTTTTTCATAATGAACCTTATATGATGAACAAAATTAAATGAAAAAGGAATATAGCAAATGCAGCCTTTATTTGGTAGTGAAACTGATGCCGTTCAAGAGAGAAAATTGGTGAAACGTCTATTAAGAAAGAAAAAAATTACGTTTATTTTAACCGCACTTTGCGCGTTGATTTATCTCTTGCAGAATATCGGATTTGAAGAGCCAATTATGGATTTACTCCATTATCCGGCTTATTCTTGGGAAGATCAGGAAGTATGGCGCTATTTCACTCATGCTATTGTTCATTTGTCGGTACCGCATATTTTATTTAACCTTTCGTGGTTTTGGTTATTCGGTGGCGCGATTGAACGCCGATTTGGTTCTCTCCATTTTTTATTATTAGTTTTAGTCTCTGCTGCAGTGAGTGGCGCGGTACAGAATTATTTTACCGGTCCCGCCTTTTTTGGGCTATCTGGTGTGGTTTATGCCGTGTTAGGTTATGTGTTGGTGGTGGACAAATTGCACCCGCATAGTTTTGACTTACCAGAAGGCTTTTTTACAATGTTACTGGTAGGGCTTGTATTTGGCTTTATTAGTCCGCTTTTTGGTATTAATATAGGGAACGCTGCCCACATTTCAGGCTTTATCTTAGGATTGGTTTGGGGATTTCTGCAGACTAAAATTAAGGCTAAATCGTTTAGCTAATTCAAATTTATAGGCATTTATATGAAGCAATCATTACGCCATCAGAAAATAATTGAGCTTGTAAAGCTAAAAGGGTATGCCAGCACAGAAGAGCTGGTTATCGAACTGGAAGTCAGCCCTCAGACCATTAGACGAGATCTGAATATCCTTGCTGAACAAGATTTAATTCGTCGTCATCATGGTGGTGCGGCCCCTTCTTCAACCGCAGAAAATTCTGATTACATTGAACGTAAACAATTTTTCCCTTCCCAAAAAAGCGCCATTGCCCGTGAGGTAGTAAAACGTATTCCAAATGGAGCCTCCTTATTTATTGATATTGGAACCACGCCTGAAGCGGTAGCAAGCGCGTTGTTAAACCATGAACGTTTACGCATTGTGACGAATAATATCAATGCGGCTCATTTATTACGACAAAATGAAACCTTTGATATTACGATGGCAGGTGGCTCCTTACGTAAGGATGGTGGAATCATTGGTGAGGCAACGGTTAATTTTATTTCGCAATTCCG
>CAUUXN010000147.1:0-3300 GCA_963548985.1 uncultured Haemophilus sp.
TTATGTTTTAGCTCAGCTGCTTTATCAACCGCTTCATCTTTTGCTTCTGAAACTGCTTTTTTCACTTCTGATGCTTTATCTTCGACAGATCTTTTTACTTCAGAAAATTTGTCATCGATTGCTTTTTTCATTTCAGTTGCTTTATCTTTGATTTTATTGCTCATAGCACTCTCCTCGGGTCATTATGATGGCTTAATTTAAGCTATTCAGTTATAGCTCACTTTCAGTTTATCAAAAAAAATTAAAAAAAACACCCAGAAATACACATTTCTAGGTGTTTGTTATTTAGCGACTTTTGGAGTCAACTATAGTTATAGTTCAAAAAAGTAAATCACATCAAACTTTATTTTCATATTATCTTCAATCAACTTTAACCATTTTCTTTGGGATAATGGAAAGCTTCAATGGTGCCTTTTTCACCATTCCAGTCAATTTGAACAATCGTTGAAGGGTAAAAACTGATTGGATTTCG
The DNA here is from genome assembly GCA_963548985.1 of uncultured Haemophilus sp. GTDB lineage: Bacteria > Pseudomonadota > Gammaproteobacteria > Enterobacterales > Pasteurellaceae > Haemophilus_D. The sequence goes on from CAUUXN010000147.1 coordinate 473, forward strand.
CTTGCCATAAAGCTCTGAAACAATACTTCCTACTAAAGGTAAATGAGAAACAAGCAGAACACTTTCAACACCTTGTTCCTGCAAAACAGATAAATAATCTGCTACCAGAGTCGCATTCCCATAAGGTGTAATCCCACTCCAAGTTTCAACATCATTAAGAATATTGTCTAACGCTGAATTTACAAGCTCAAACGTTTCTTGCGCTCGTATATAAGGACTGACAATCACTTTCTGAACTGAAAGTGCGGTTGAATTTAGATGGGTTTTAAGCCATTGACCTTGTAATATTGATTGTTTGCGTCCATAGTCGGTTAAATGCCGATCCTCGTCTGATGAAGAGACAACTTCAGCTTCTCCATGACGCATAATAAAAATTTTCATGTCTTTGCTTTCCTAAAAATAATAAAAGATAAATTTTATGGATCAAAAATGGGGGCAAGCCCCCACTTTATTAATTCGCTTTCACTGCTTCTGCAATTTCTTCTGCACATTGTTTTGCAAGTACACCGTCTTCACATTCGACCATGACGCGAATAAGAGGCTCAGTACCAGACTTACGCAGTAAAATTCGACCTTTACCTTCTAAGCGTTTTTCCACATCAGCGGCTACCGCTTTTACTGCTTCACTTTCTAATGGATTTGCACCGCCCGCAAAACGAACATTAATCAGCACTTGAGGGAACAATTTCACCGCACTTGCAAGCTCGTTTAATGATAAACGATGTTGAACCATTGCGCTTAATACCGCTAGTGATGCAATAATACCATCACCTGTCGTATTTTTATCAGCAATAATGATATGGCCTGAGTTTTCTCCACCTAATGTCCAGCCATGCTCTACCATTTTTTCTAATACATAACGGTCACCAACGTTAGCGCGTACGAAAGGCACACCTAACATTTTTAAGGCAATTTCTAGGCTCATATTACTCATTAATGTGCCTACTACTCCACCTTTTAATTGACCTGAACGCAGTGCTTCACGAGCAATAATGAAAAGGATTTGGTCACCATCTACTTTATTACCTAAGTGATCCACCATCATAATGCGGTCACCATCACCATCATAAGCGAGACCAACATCCGCTTTAGTTTCAAGCACTTTTTCCTGTAATGCTTTTACGTCGGTTGCACCGCATTTTTCATTGATATTGATTCCATTTGGATCTGTACCAATTTCAATCACTTCAGCGCCTAATTCACGTAATACATTTGGTGCAATATGGTAAGTCGCACCATTTGCACAGTCCACTACGATTTTATAACCATCTAAGCCAAGATGAGCTGGAAATGTACTCTTACAAAATTCAATATAACGACCTGCCGCATCGTTAATACGACGAGCTTTACCTAATTCAGCTGATTCAACGCAATCCATTGGCTGATCGAGCATGGCTTCAATAGCCTCTTCAATATGGTCCGGTAATTTTGTTCCTTCCGCAGAGAAGAATTTAATTCCATTATCATAGTAAGGATTATGCGATGCAGAAATCACAATGCCTGCTTCTAAACGGAAAGTACGGGTTAAATACGCCACGGCAGGTGTTGGCATTGGACCGGTAAATGCGGCAGTTAAACCCGCTGCAGCCAAACCTGCTTCAAGTGCAGATTCCAACATATACCCTGAAATACGAGTATCTTTTCCGATTAATACCGTGCGAGAACCTTGAGAAGCTAAAACCTTACCCGCAGCCCAACCTAATTTCAATGCGAAATCAGGTGTGATTGGATATGTCCCTACTTTTCCACGTACACCATCAGTGCCAAAATATTTACGATTTGCCATATTTATTCCTTAATAAATTTGAATAATTGATGTTGCAGAAATCATTTATTCTACAACATATAAAATCTGTTACTTTCTTACGCCTGTTGAGTTGCTCGCCATACTTTTAAGGCATCAGCTGTTGCAGCCACATCATGCACACGTAAAATAGTCGCACCATTTTGTGCAGCAATTAGTGCGCCAGCTACACTTCCCACAACTCGTTCAGTCACGGGTTTATCTAATACGGCACCAATCATCGATTTACGTGAAAGGCCTGCTAAAATGGGATAACCACTTTCACAAAAGTGAGCTAACTGCTGTAAAAGTTTATAATTATGCTGCACGGTCTTACCAAAACCAAAGCCCATATCCCAAATAATATTTTCTTTGGCAATTCCTGCCTCTAGACAAGCTTGAGTCCGAGTTTCTAAAAACTGATAAACATCTTGAACCACATCATCGTAATGTGGATTAGTCTGCATTGTGCGCGGCTGTCCTTGCATATGCATGATACAAGTGGGTAAATTCAACTGTCCTGCTATTTCGAGTGCGCCAGGTTCACGTAGAGCACGAATATCATTAATTAAATCCATGCCAACCTTAGCTGCTTCTTGCATCACAATTGCTTTAGAGGTATCCACTGAAATCCAACAATTAAAACGTTTTTGCACGGCTTCAACAAGAGGTATCACTCGTTGCAACTCTTCACTTTCAGGCACTTCTTCTGCCATTGGTCGCGTTGATTCCCCGCCAATATCAATAATTGTTGCACCTTCTTTGAGCATTTTTTCAACTTGAAATAATGCCTTGTCTAGACTAAAAAACTGTCCGCTATCTGAAAATGAATCGGGCGTGAAATTCAAAATTCCCATAATTTGAGGGAATGATAAATCTAGACATTTGTTATTAGCATAAAGTTTCATAAAGTGCGGTCAATTTTTAAATCAAATTTTAAAGGCTAGATTATAACGGAATATAGTGATGAAAAGAATGACATTATAAATAAAAAAGCCTTCCTAATTAGGAAGGCTTTATTCTTACTCTTCAGAATCTTCTGAAT
>CAUUXN010000148.1:0-3256 GCA_963548985.1 uncultured Haemophilus sp.
TGTGTCGCACGAATTGCATTAAAAATATCTTGCGGATCGAGATGGTATTTATTCACGCTATCCAAATGATTAGCAAGAATATTGAGAAGAAGCTCTGAATCCGAATTGGTATTGATATGACGACGCGCTTCTTTAAATAATTTATCTTTTAATTCGGTTGAGTTGGTTAAGTTACCATTGTGAACAAGGCTTAAACCATAAGGTGAGTTAACATAGAAAGGCTGCGCTTCAGATACACTTGAACTGCCGGCGGTTGGATAACGTACATGTCCGAGGCCTGCATGACCTTGTAAACGTAACATATGCTCTTGTCTGAACACATCACTTACAAGGCCATTAGCCTTACGCAAACGAAAGCGGTTTTCATCATCGATTGTGACAATCCCCGCCGCATCTTGACCTCGATGCTGTAATAACGTTAATGCTGCATAAATGGATTCATTAACCGGATTTTGGCTAACGATACCGACAATTCCACACATACTGATTGACTACCTTATTGTTTAAAAGTTGAGTTTAAATAACTAGAACTTGCTTGTAGTTGTTGGAAGAACCATTCAATAATGAAGCCGAAATGAGGAATTAATTTTGATTCTTTCCACCAATCGGTTTGTTCAAAGTTAGTGAAGGTATCCAAGAAGAATAAGATCGCAGCAACGATTAACGCCCCACGAATTAAGCCAAATGCCGCACCGAGAACACGATCTGTTCCGGTAAGTCCTGTTTTATCCACTAATTGGCTAATCACATAATTAACAATGCCGCCTACAATTAAGGTTAAAACAAATAAAATGCCGATTGCTGTGCCATTACGCACGTAGTCAGATTCGATTTGAGTAAGATAAGTGGCGAGATAAGGATAAAATTGGCTAGCGACAATAAATGCAACGACCCAACTTGCAAGGGACATCACCTCTCGCACAAACCCACGTAATAAACTCACGATAATCGAAAATGCGATGATGCCAATGATAATGTAATCAATCATTAAATAGTCTCTCAATTAAAAAGGGCCGCCATTGCGACCGCAGTATTTTACATAAAAAACAACAAAAGGAAAACGTTTGCGTCAATTAAATTTGAAGCCATTGACTAGATTTCCTGCCAAAATGCTTTGTCTAATTTTTGCTGTGCCTTTTGTAGTACTTCTGCCAAGTGCTGATATGTCGGTTTATCTTGCACGGTTGGCAAACTTTCATGTTGTTTTCTTAAACGTTCACTAATCTCATAAAACCACTGAGAACTTTGCGGTTCTAACGGTGATTTTGCACGTTTTCCCAACCAGTATAAGCCTTGCAATGGCATCACTAACGCACAAAGTGCGGTCAAAATAGCAATCGCTAATGCAGTAAGATCCGTCTTGGCATAAAGCTGTTGCCAAACCACCGAAAATACCGCCATAAAAGGCATAAATTTTTGTGCAAATTTTGTGGCTTTAATAATGCGATTTTCGGGAAAAATCATACCGAGCTTCGCTTCTAATGGCCACGTTTGCAAATATATTTGCCCACGTTTTAAGGTTGAAAAAAATGATGACATAAAAACATCCTAGAAAATAACCGCACTTATAATACTCTAGTTTAGGTTTAATTGTCATCCTTAACTAGAAACTGTTGAAATTTTCAACTTTTCTAATAAAAGATCGTATTTTTCCCTTCTAGTGAATTTATTTTATACGCCAAAAGGTGTATTCTATGCAAGATTTGTAGTCTGTTCTTTTGAACGGATTTTTATTAACCTCAATCAAAAATAGGGTTCCTATGTCAAAACTTGTTCTCATCCTTAACTGTGGTAGTTCTTCATTAAAATTTGCAATCCTTGATCCTGCAACAGGTGAAGAAAAATTATCAGGCTTAGCTGAAGCATTTTACCTTCCTGAAGCTCGTATTAAGTGGAAAATTAACGGTGAAAAAGGTAGCGCAGATTTAGGTGCTGGTGCAGCGCACACTGAAGCGCTTAATTTCATCGCGTCAAACATTATGACTGATGAGCTTAAAAACTCTATCACCTCGATTGGTCACCGTATCGTTCACGGTGGTGAGAAATACACCCAATCTGTTGTTGTAACAGATGAAGTGGTTAAAGGTATTGAAGATGCTGCACAATTTGCACCACTTCACAACCCTGCTCACTTAATCGGTATCCGTGAAGCATTCAAAACATTCCCACACTTAAAAGATAAGAACGTTGTCGTATTTGATACAGCATTCCACCAAACTATGCCTGAAGAAGCATACTTATATGCACTTCCATACTCACTTTACAAAGAACACGGCGTACGTCGCTACGGTGCACACGGTACCAGTCACTACTTCGTTTCTCGTGAAGTCGCTGAATTCGTAGGCAAACCAGCAGACCAAGTAAACGCAATTATCTGTCACTTAGGTAACGGTGGTTCTGTTTCTGTGGTTCGTCATGGTAAATGTATCGATACCTCTATGGGTTTAACCCCGTTAGAAGGTTTAGTCATGGGAACTCGTTGTGGCGACATCGACCCAGCTATCGTTTTCTACCTATATAAAGAATTAGGCATGTCAATGGATCAAATCGAAGAGACTTTAGTGAAAAAATCAGGTCTTTTAGGTTTAACTGAAGTAACAAGCGACTGTCGCTATGCAGAAGATAACTATGATGATGCTTCTAAACCAGAAGCAAAACGTGCATTAGATGTTTACAGCTACCGTTTAGCGAAATACATCGGTGCATACATGGCCGTTTTAGGTGATGATCACTTAGATGCCATCGCATTTACGGGTGGTATCGGTGAAAACTCTGCTCACGTTCGTGAATTAGCGTTAGGCCACTTAAAATTATTCGGCATCAAATTAGACAAAGAACGCAACCTTGCTGCTCGCTTTGGTAAATCAGGCGTGATCACTGCTGATGACTCTGCATTCAAAGCGATCGTTCTTCCAACCAATGAAGAATTAGTAATTGCACAAGATACAGCACGTTTAGCGGGCTAATCAACTTCCTTCAAACCTGCTGAGAAATCAGCAGGTTTTTTCATTCATTAAAAGGTATATCAAAATGACTAAAGCAGTTATTCTTATTCCAACTAGCGCAGAAGCAAATTTAGCAGCAGCATTAGACGCAGCTAAGACAACAGGCGCTGTCGTATTCAATGCAGTAGAAGATGTAAAAGCCGCTCAAGCATTAATCGCAAATAATCAAAAAGACGTGTTGTTAGAAAAAATCGTGGCTGATTTCCAAGCATTAAATGCAAATCTAGTGGTTGTTAAAGGTGTTCAACCTT
>CAUUXN010000149.1:0-3243 GCA_963548985.1 uncultured Haemophilus sp.
AAAAGAACGACGCACCGGTTTTTCTTAAGAGTCACAACAGCGCGTCGTTGTGTGGTGTGCATTATAGGGATTTTTGAAATCCACGCAAGCACTTTTTTAAGAAATTTCTTCGATAGATGATTTTTTAAACGTTAACTCCTTTATATGAATGCTATTCAGCCTTTTTTAAGGTCCGCTTACAACGTCTAAACCCATTTGCAGAAAGTATTTCATTAAGTTTACTAAGACCTCTTTCCTTCTCTTTTTCAGTATAAAACTCACAATTACGATTCTCTAAAGCGCCTCGAAGCCGCCAATAGAAAGCTTCAGTTGCACCAATGTCCGCTTTCTTCAAACGAACAATCGCATTTTCAGCGCCTATTTGTCGTAAAATATCGACACTATCAATGCCGACTTTCTTTAATGCTCGTTCATATTTAACCGATAAATTCGGTAAATCACGAATCCGTCCAATCTTAGAGAGGGCAGAATCAAGTTTCTCCTTCCTTATTTGGCTAATAGAAAGAATAAGCAAGTTTCTCATTAAAGCATTATCTTTTAAAATACTTTCAGTTAAAGCATAATAATCAGATAGCACAAAGCGTTTATTAAGCTCATTTGTTGCAAAAGGTTTACATCCTAATCCTTTTAGTTTTATCGAAAGCTCATGTTTTGCACGCAAGTAAATCTTATTGTTTGTCCAAACAGCAAACATATCTTTCTCTTTATGAAACAGGCCATATCCCGTAAATAGATTTTTACTTGTCACATCTCCAATGAGTTGATTTAACAAATTACATACTTTACTGATATGATCATTTGGGATTATGAGAGTTTTCATTTTAAAACTCCTCCTTATCAAAGGGTTAATCACATACGACTAAACCAACAAGTACTTCTCAAAGTAGTTATATCATAACCAATTAAGTATGACGAATATAAAAAATCAAATTTGTGAGAGAGATCGCAAATGTAAAATTTATTTATTGATAAACAACAAGATAAATATAAATAAGTTTATAGTTTAATATTTATTCCACTAAAACTTTTTCAAATTCCAGGAGTAAAAATGACAGTAGGACTCGTTCTTGAAGGCGGCGGCATGAGAGGAATGTTTACAGCAGGCGTTCTTGATGCCCTCATGGAACAACATATTCAGATAGATAAGATTATTGGCGTTTCTGCGGGCGCATTATTTGGCATAAATTATGCATCCAATCAAAAAGAAAGAGCGTTGAGATATAACCTAAAATATCTTAAAGATAAACGTTACATGGGATTTCATAGTCTTTTTACAACGGGCAATATTATCAATAAAGATTTCGCTTTCTATGATCTCCCCTTTAATCTCGACCCTTTTGATCAAAATGAATTCGAGAAATCTCACATTGATTTCTATTTAGCCGCCACAAACATTGAGAATGGTAAAGCAGAGTATTTCAAAATCAAAGATGTTTTCAAAGAGATGGAATACTTCAGAGCAACTTCGGCCATGCCTTTTGTCTCAAAGTTTGTAGAAATTAATGGACAAAAGTACCTAGATGGCGGAATTGCCGATAGTATTCCATTTGAAAAAGCACAAGAGCTCGGTTGTGATAAAATCATCGTTGTTTTAACTCAACCGATCGACTACCGTAAAACAAAATCTTCTTCTTTTTTATTCAAGCTTTTTTATCGCAAATATCCACACTTAGTTAAAACCTTAGAAAATCGCTACCGCACTTATAATGAACAAGTAGAAGAAATCATTCGCTTAGAAAAACAAAATAAAATCTTTGTGATTCGCCCAAATGTCTCACTCAATATAGGTCGATTAGAACGAGATGAAACTAAAATAAGAACTGTATATGAACTGGGTGAAAAAATTCTCGAAGCACAAATTCAAGATCTAAAAAAATACTTAAGAATTTGATTTTAAATAAACTATTTCTCAAGTTTGGAATCTAGTTCACATTTTTTCATCAAGGAAAAAATTTTCTCTTGATACTGTACATCAATACAGATATAATCTAGCCAAATTTAGATAACTCTATTCAAGAAGGTTTTATATGGCAACTCAAGAAGAAAAGCAAAAAGCACTCGCGGCAGCACTTGGTCAAATTGAAAAGCAATTCGGTAAAGGCTCAATTATGAAATTGGGCGATACTCAAGCCCTTGATGTTGAATCTGTTTCAACGGGTTCTTTAGGTCTTGATGTCGCTCTTGGTATTGGTGGTTTACCAATGGGTCGTATTGTTGAAATTTTTGGACCTGAATCTTCTGGTAAAACAACCTTAACTTTATCTGTTATCGCTCAAGCTCAAAAAGTCGGTAAAACCTGTGCGTTTATCGATGCGGAGCATGCACTTGATCCTATTTATGCAGCAAAACTTGGCGTTGATGTGAAAGAACTTTTAGTTTCCCAACCTGACAATGGTGAACAAGCTCTTGAAATTTGTGATGCATTAGTTCGTTCTGGTGCTGTAGATGTGGTCATTGTGGACTCTGTTGCTGCTCTTACCCCGAAAGCTGAAATTGAAGGCGAAATGGGTGATTCACACATGGGTTTACAAGCACGTTTAATGTCTCAAGCACTACGTAAATTAACTGGTCAAATCAAAAATGCAAACTGCCTTGTTATCTTCATTAACCAAATTCGCATGAAAATTGGTGTCATGTTTGGTAACCCAGAAACTACAACTGGCGGTAATGCACTAAAATTCTACTCTTCTGTGCGTTTAGATATCCGTCGTACTGGTTCAGTTAAAGATGGAGATGAGGTCATTGGTAATGAAACTCGTGTTAAAGTAGTTAAAAACAAATTAGCCGCACCTTTCCGCCAAGTGGATTTCCAAATTCTTTACGGAGAAGGGATTTCCAAAGCTGGAGAATTAATTGAACTTGGTGTTAAACACAAACTTGTTGAAAAATCCGGTGCATGGTATGCATATAACGGTGAAAAAATTGGCCAAGGTAAAGCTAATGCGATGAAATGGCTAAATGAAAACCCTGCAAAATCAGACGAACTTGAAGCGAAACTTCGTGCTGAATTAGTCGCTAACCCAGAACAAGCATTAATGGCTGATATTGAACAATCTAATGATGATGCAGAAAGCGATTTCTAATCACTAAAAGTGCGGTCAATTTTGACCGCACTTTTCATTTCAACCGTATTTAACCACAAGGAATTTATATGTCTTCTCTTGCCTTGAGCTATGTTGTTAATTTACTTGCTCGACGTGAATATAGCGAATTTGAACTACGCAATAAAATGCAGGAAAAAGC
>CAUUXN010000150.1:0-3233 GCA_963548985.1 uncultured Haemophilus sp.
TGTGAAGAATAACAGGAACACCGTATTCTTTAGCTAAAGTATGAACGTGTTTCGCACCTGCGATCGCACCTAAAACGTCTGGACGAGCACCGCTTGTTGGTTTGATACCTTTACCTGCGTAGAAAGCTGCACCACCGTTTGAGAATTGGATAATTACTGGTGCTTTCACACGCGCAGCGGTTTCCAATACTGCGTTTACGGAGTCTGAACCCACGCAGTTTACTGCAGGGATCGCGAAGTTGTTTGCTTTGGCATAAGCAAAGATTTTTTGTACATCTTCACCTGTTACTACGCCAGGTTTTACGATATCTAATAATTTAGCCATAGTTGTGTTTCCTTTTGTTTTGGAGGATTTATTCCTCCGTTTGAAGAATTAATATTTATCCCCTCTATGAGCACAGAGGGGATAGAAAGCATTTAATTAACCGTTCGCACGTTTTTCAAGAATTTCTACTGCTGGTAATACTTTACCTTCAACGAACTCTAAGAATGCACCACCACCGGTAGAGATGTAAGAGATTTTATCTGCAATACCGAATAAATCGATAGCCGCTAAAGTATCACCGCCCCCTGCGATAGAGAATGCATCACTGTTTGCAATCGCGTGAGAAATGATTTCAGTACCTTTACGGAAGTTAGGGAACTCAAACACGCCAACTGGACCATTCCATAAAACGGTTTTTGCATTTTTGATGATTTCAGCTAATTGTTCTGCAGATTTATCACCAATATCGAAGATAGATTCATCGTCTTTCACTTCGGTTACTGATTTTTCTGTTGCAGGAGCAGTTTCAGAGAATTCAGTACCAACACGTACATCAACTGGAACTGGAATATCAGTGCTTGCTGCTAATTCTTTTGCTACAGGGATTAAATCTGCTTCATATAACGATTTACCTACATTGTGGCCTGCTGCTGCGATGAAAGTATTCGCAATACCACCGCCCACGATGATTTGGTCAGCAATTTTTGAAAGAGAGTTTAACACTTCTAATTTAGTAGAAACTTTAGAACCGCCTACGATCGCAACCATTGGACGAGCTGGTTCTTTTAATGCTTTACCTAATGCATCTAACTCAGCCGCTAATAATGGACCTGCACAAGCAACCGGTGCAAACTCTGCTACGCCGTAAGTTGATGCTTGCGCACGGTGAGCCGTACCGAATGCATCCATCACGAATACATCGCAAAGTGCGGCATATTTTTTACCTAATTCAGGATCGTTTTTCTTCTCGCCTTTGTTCACGCGTACGTTTTCTAAAACAACGATTTCGCCTTCTTTAACATCCACACCGTTTAAGTAGTCTTGTACTAAACGCACATTGAAACCTGCGTCTTTTAAGTAATCAACAACCGGTTGTAAAGAGTCTTCAGGTTTGAATTCACCTTCAGTTGGACGACCTAAGTGAGAGGTAACCATCACTTTTGCGCCTTTCTCTAAAGCCAGTTTTAACGTCGGGATAGTCGCACGAATACGCGCATCAGATGTCACTTTGCCATCTTTTACTGGTACGTTTAAGTCCGCGCGAATAAATACACGTTTACCTTGTAAATCTAAGTCGGTCATTTTGATTACTGACATAAGCTTTCCTCTTGGGTTAGTTAAAATTAAACAGGGACATTATACCTAGATCTTACTAGGTTGTAACGATGTAGATCAAATAAAAAAGCGAATTCCACTTATTTTTGGCAATCGATTACTTCCCACTGGCGATTGTAACAAATGAATAGTTCATTATGGCTCGCCCCTAAATAAGCGCCTTTTAATTGCGGATTATTTTGCTTCATCCATTGAAATAATTCTTTACGGCTTAATTGTTCGTTTGGCAAGGAAAGCGATTCAAATAATGCTTTCTCTTGTTTGAAATAAGCTTCCGCTGAATCAAAGGCGCAGCTACCGTGTTTTTCCCATTCGCCTTGCAACAATTTTGCGCCTGGCGAGATTGAAAGGTAAGGCTCGATCGTTTCAATTGGAAGTGGCGCTAAATCACCCTTACAAAAACGTGGGTGCTCCGTAACAGAACGTGCATTCGCATTTTGTGGCCATAAGCCATGTACTACCCAGCCAAATTGATTTTTTGTACTACATTGATATTGCGCTGAATCGGGTAAATTATTGCCATATTGAGCACGTTGTTTTTCACAGAATGCCGGCGACCAAGATAAGGCCAACATATAATAATCAACAGGGGCATTTTTGTTTTGCCCAATAGCATCATCACGCATGATGACATCATAACTCCCAAAATCTTTAGTATTTTTGACCGCACTTTGACTTTGCTGTTGTGTGGTTGTTGGGGCTGGTTTGGTGTCTTTTTTGTGTTCAGTGAAATATTGCCAAATACTAAATGCGGCAAGGGCAATAAGGGAAAGAGTGGAAACCTGTTTTTTCATAAAAATCCTGTTTAAATTTTGTCAATTTTGCTTTTGTCGGCTATAATTCGCCGCTTTCTCATATAAAGGAATGGTATGGCGTTACTGATCACAAACAAATGCACAAACTGCGATATGTGCCTCCCCGAATGCCCGAATGAAGCAATTTCAATCGGCGAGGAGATCTATGTGATCGATCCTGTGCTTTGTACGGAATGTGTTGGTCATTATGACACGCCAACTTGCCAAAAAGTTTGCCCGATTACAAACTGCATCAAGCCAGATCCTGAGCATCAAGAAAGCGAAGAGCAGCTTTGGGAACGTTTTGTGATGATTCACCATTCGGATAAGTTGTAGAATTTACCTGATCTTTTTCTTTTCGTCCAATGACTATGAATAAAACGAAGTTAATTAAAATCGCCATCATTCTGATTTATTTGTTCAGTCCCATTGATATTTTGCCTGAAGCGGTGCTTGGCCCATTAGGTTTAGTGGATGATGCGGCAGCCATTGCCTTATTAATTCGGATTTTATTGAAAAAATAAAAACTTGAATAAAATCAACCGCACTTTGCTTTTCTTATTCTTGCAAAATTCCATCAATTTCTCTAAACTACGCGTCGGAAAATTTCTTTCCTCATCATTTCACTTTAAACGCTACCCGTGAGTAGCAAAAGGGACCTCAATTATGACAAACGTCAATCAATATGGCTGGAAAGCCTTGGTTGGATCAGCTGTCGGCTACGCGATGGATGGATTCGATCTTCTTATTCTTGGATTTATGCTTAGTGCCATTTCGGCAGATCTTAATTTAACTCCCGCACAATCTGGCTCATTAGTTACCTGGACACTTATTGGTGC
>CAUUXN010000151.1:0-3230 GCA_963548985.1 uncultured Haemophilus sp.
GTCAAATTAGGGCAAGAAATCAAAAAAGGCGAAATGATCGCGGATATTGATTCCACAACCCAAATTAATGCCTTAAACACCAAAAAGGCCGCATTAGTCAGCTATCAAGCTCAATTAAAAGCGAAGAAAACCGCTTATGATGTAGCCCTTTCAAGCTATAACCGCTTATCAAAACTCTATACACAAAAAGCGACGTCTTTAGACAGTTTGAATACAGCTAAAAGCACCCTTGATAATGCAAAAGCAGAAATGGAAGCGATTGAAGCTAATATCAAACAAGCTGAAATTGAAGTAAATACCGCAGAAACCAATGTGGGCTACACTAAAATCACCGCACCAATGGACGGTACCATTGTTTCTGTGCCTGTTTCAGAAGGTCAAACCGTTAATGCCAACCAAACGACGCCAACGATTGTGACCATTGCTGATTTAAGCAAAATGAAAATTAAGCCTGAGATTTCGGAAGGTGACATTACCAAAGTGAAAGCAGGTCAAGAAGTGAGTTTTACTATTTTATCGGATAGCCAAACGGTGTATCACTCCGTCATTGATTCTGTTGATCCAGCCAATACCACGACAAGTGATAGCTCTTCAACATCATCTTCGACAAGTTCAAACAGTAGTAGCTCCACAACCAGTGCGATTTACTATTATGCCAATGTACTGATTGATAATCCTGATCGCACTTTACGCATCGGAATGACGACAGAAAACAACATCAAAATTGCCAATGCGAAAGACGTGTTATTGGTTTCCAATATGGCTATTCAAAAACGTGATAGCAAAAGCTTTGTCAATGTATTAAATGACAAAAATCAGCCTGAACAGCGTGAAGTTGAAACCGGTGTACAAAATGATTTCCAAACTGAAATCAAATCTGGTTTAAACGAAGGTGAAAAAGTTATCGTGTCACAAGTGGCCAATGGTGAACAGGTTGGCTCTATGCCTCGTGGTCCAAGAATGTTCTAAAAGTGCGGTAGAAAATTAATGAATATTATTGAAATTAAGGATCTCAACCGTTACTTCGGTGAAGGCGAAAATCGCGTTCATATTTTAAAAAATGTCTCTTTAAATATTGAAAAAGGCGATTTTGTGGCAATTATTGGGCAATCGGGTTCGGGTAAATCGACCTTGATGAATATCATCGGATGCTTGGATACTGCCACTAGTGGTTCTTACAAAATCAATGGTAAAGAAACCATAGAATTAAGCAAAGATCAGCTTTCAGATTTACGTAGCCAAAAATTCGGCTTTATTTTCCAACGCTATAACTTATTATCGAGCTTGACCGCAGCAGAAAACGTCGCCTTGCCTGCTATTTATGCAGGAATGTCGCAAGAAAAACGGCTTTCTCGTGCAAAACAACTTTTAGAAAAATTAGGTTTAGGCGATAAATGGCAAAATAAACCAAGCCAGCTTTCTGGTGGTCAGCAACAACGTGTGAGTATTGCGCGTGCGTTGATGAATGGCGGTGAAATTATTTTAGCCGATGAACCCACTGGTGCATTGGATTCACAAAGCGGTCAAAATGTAATGGAAATTCTGCGTCAATTACACGCAGAAGGCCACACTATTATTATGGTAACCCACGACCGAGAAATTGCCGCCAGTGCGAATCGCGTGATTGAAATTAAAGATGGCGAAATCATTGGTGATACGCAAAAAGAAGCGGTAAAAAGTGCGACCGAAAATCAAGCTAAATCTAAACCGCACTTTGGATTCAGCAAAGATCAATTTGTTGAAGCCTTTCGTATGTCTGTGAGTGCCATTATTGCCCACAAAATGCGTTCTCTTTTAACCATGCTCGGGATTATTATCGGGATTACATCTGTGGTTTCCGTTGTGGCATTGGGAAACGGTTCTCAACAAAAAATCTTGGCTAACATTAAAGGCATTGGTACAAGTACCATGACGATTTTTAATGGTACAGGCTTTGGTGATCGTCGTGCTGAACAAATGCAAAATCTAACGATTAATGATGCCACTGCCTTAAACCAACAAAGCTATGTACAAAGCGTCACGCCAAATAGCTCATCAAGTGGCACATTAATTTATGGTAACCAGACTTTCTCCTCGATCAGCTTAAAAGGTGTAGGCGAACAATATTTTGATGTTGATGGTTTAAAACTAAAATCAGGCAATTTATTTTCAGCTCAAGATGTGGCAGATAACAATCAAGTTGCCTTAATCGATGAAAGTGCGAAAAAGTCGATTTTCCCGGATGAAAATCCCATCGGCAAAATCGTGATGTTTAATAAACGTCCATTACGCATTATTGGCGTGGTATCTGATAAACAAATGGGCGGAGCAAGCAGTTCACTTAATCTCTATGCCCCTTATACCACCGTGATGAATCGTATTTCGGGCAGCAAAAAAATTGGTTCAATTACCGTAAAAGTGGATGATTCCGTGAATACGACTGTTGCTGAAAAAGGAATTACTGAATTGCTCACCATGCGTCATGGTAAAAAAGATTTCTTTATCATGAATAGCGATACCATTAAACAAACTATTGAAAGTACAACAGGCACGATGAAATTACTCATTTCCTCTATCGCCTTTATTTCATTGATCGTTGGTGGTATTGGTGTAATGAATATTATGTTGGTTTCCGTGACAGAGCGAACTAAAGAGATTGGTGTGCGAATGGCGATTGGCGCGAGACAATTTAATATTCTGCAACAATTTTTAATTGAAGCCGTGCTGATTTGTTTAATTGGCGGTGTGACGGGTATTCTGCTTTCGGGTTTAATCGGTCTGCTATTTAACGTATTTATGACAGATTTTACGATGGCATTCTCAACCGGCTCAATTGTTGCGGCGGTAGTCTTCTCTACCCTGATTGGTGTGATCTTCGGCTATATGCCGGCAAAACGCGCCGCACAATTAGATCCAATTACAGCCCTTGCTCGAGAATAAAGAAATTTTGTAAAACACAAAAGAGCGGTTAAAATTCTTATTAATTTTTGACTGCACTTTAATTGAAAAAGAAAGGAAAAATCCATGTTAAAAATGAAAAAATTAACCTTAGCAATCGCGATGGCAACTGCGCTAGCAGGCTGTGCTAACATCGGCGATTCTTATAAAGCGAGCCAGCAGGATTACCAAAATTATGCGGAAATCACCAAACAATTTAATGTAAAAGAAAACTGGTGGGCGCTTTACAATGATGCACAATTAAATCGTGTGGTAGAACAAGCATTAGTTAACAACAAAGATTTAGCCAAAGC
>CAUUXN010000152.1:0-3165 GCA_963548985.1 uncultured Haemophilus sp.
GGTCTGCTTTCGCAACCATTGATTTATGACGTAAATGACGTTTACGTTTAGTTGTCTTTTTAGTCAAAATATGACGTAAGTGAGATTGTTTACGTTTGAAACCGCCAGAAGCTGTTTTTTTGAAACGCTTAGCAGCACCACGTACTGTTTTAATTTTAGGCATTGTTAAAATAACTCCGCATTTTAAGTTAAACACATAATTAGGCGAATCCGAAGATTACTTGTAGGCACTAATTATTCCAATATGGCAAATTGAATTGCCCTTCTCCAAAAGCAATTAGGCTGCGTAGTTTGCCCAATATGCAGTTGTATTCTCACCGAAGTGAAAATTCGATTATCTAGATTAGATCTAAATAAAAAATTATTTTTTCTTAGGTGCTAACACCATTACCGCTTGGCGACCTTCTAATTTACCCGGTGCAGATTCCACTACTGAAATGTCAGCCAAATCGTTTTTAACGCGTTCTAATACGTCTAAACCGATATCTTGGTGAGCCATTTCACGACCACGGAAACGTACAGTAATTTTCGCTTTATCGCCATCTTCTAAGAAACGGATTAAGCTACGTAATTTAACTTGGTAGTCACCTTCATCAGTACCTGGACGGAATTTAATTTCCTTCACTTGTACGACTTTTTGTTTTTTCTTCTGTTCTTTTGCGGTTTTGCTCTTTTCATAGAGGAATTTGCCGTAGTTCATAATACGACAAACCGGTGGTTCGGCATTCGGACTGATCTCAACTAAATCAAGCGCTGCTTGTTCTGCCATATCTAAGGCCTGTTGAATTGATACAATCCCCGCTTGTTCACCATCTTGGTCAATCAAACGAACTTCTTTTACTCGAATTTCATCGTTAATGCGATTCGGGCGGTTAGCTGCCGGAGCTTTTTTTACGGTTTTGATAATGTTATTCCTTCTATTTATTTAAGATAAAACCCACTGCATTTAAAACAGAAGATTTCTTCAATCATTTGCTATAAAAACAAACAAAAAACGGGCAAAATTTTATAGTATTTGCCACGTTTATGCAACAAGGATTTCTATTCCTTTAAATATCAGCGGGTAAAGCACTTATTTCAGCTGAAATACTCTCTCCAAATTGAAGCAGTTTTTCTAATCTTGCGGTTTCAATACATACCATTGTTCTATACCCTTCTGGTTGCATCGCACTTGGTGTTTTCTCCCAAGGATTCCATAGCACAATTGAATCGGCATGATGGTGTGTAATTTGAATATGTCGATTAAATGCCTTATCCACTAAGAATGTTTTATCTTCCTCTAATGTATAAATACAATCCACACCTTGTTCTATTCTGCGTGTTGAAGGAACGTCTGTATGTTTACCTTGTAATGAGTCATAACAACGACTTGGTAAATTTTGGACTTCAATTTGTGAAATATCACTAATATTAAAATAACTGTGTAATGCCGCTTGAGCTGGTTCTTGCCCTAAATGCGTTAAAGTCATTGTGCATTTATCGGTAAATTCCATTTTCATTTTGGCTTCAATCACATCATATTCAGAAAAGAGCGAAAATTCTAATCGCACTTTATTCGCTTGCAGATCATAATCACTCAATTGCCACAAACGTAAACGCGCTGTACCGTGTGAAGGTTGTTTAACACCACCAAACCAAGGGTAACAAAGTGGTACACCGCCGCGAATTGCCACACCTTGTGTGAAAGGTTCAATATCACTTAACCAAAAGACGTCCTGCTCTGCTCCTTTAGGTTTCCAATTTAATAGCTGTGCCCCTTGTAATGCAATTCGAGCAGAACCTACTGAGTGATTTAAAGTTAAAACAGGAATTTCATTGATACGTTCTAAAGTTAATTCTGGTGTTAATTGCTGAATTTGAGCTGTCATATTCGCCTCCTTGTGATAAGGCTATTATATAGAAGAAAGAGAGACTTGAGTTTATTTTTATACCGTGAATATAAAAAAACCGCACATCAAAGTGCGGTCATTTTTAATTAAGATTTTAAAGAATTAATTACTCTTCACCCAACAATTTCAACTCACGTTTTCTTACTTGGGATTTTAAGATTTCAGCAAACTCTTCAAACGTGAAAGTACCTAAATCTGCACCTTTACGGGTACGTACTGCCACTTTGCCTTCAGCAATTTCTTTATCACCACAAACAAGCATATAAGGTACGCGACGTAAGGTGTGTTCACGGATCTTGAAGCCGACTTTTTCATTACGTAAATCTGCTTTAACACGTAATCCCGCATCAGAAAGTTGTTTCACCACTTTTTGCACATAATCAGCTTGGCTGTCTGTAATATTCATTACAACCGCTTGAACTGGCGCTAACCATGCTGGGAAGAAACCCGCATACTCTTCAGTAATGATACCAATGAAACGTTCAATTGAACCTAAAATCGCACGGTGAATCATAACTGGCGTACGACGATCATTGTCTTCTGCTACATAAGACGCATTTAGGCGACCAGGTAATGCAAAGTCTAATTGGATGGTGCCGCATTGCCATTCACGATCTAAGCAGTCACGTAATGCAAACTCAATTTTCGGACCGTAGAATGCACCTTCACCTTCTTGAATTTCATATTCAAGACCGTTATGTGCTAATGCTGCCGCAAGACCTGCTTCTGCACGATCCCACATATCATCTGCACCAATACGTTTTTCAGGACGAGTAGATAATTTCACCTGAATATTTTGGAAACCGAACGTGCTGTAAATGTCGTAAACCATTTTAATACAGCTGGTTACTTCACTTTCAATTTGGTCTTCAGTACAGAAAATGTGTGCATCATCTTGAGTAAAGCCACGTACACGCATTAAACCGTGTAAAGAACCCGATGGTTCATTACGGTGACAAGAACCAAATTCCGCCATACGGATTGGTAAATCACGGTAAGATTTTAAACCTTGGTTAAAGATTTGAACGTGTCCTGGGCAGTTCATTGGTTTAATCGCATATTCACGGTTTTCTGATTGTGTAGTAAACATCAAATCGCCGTAATTTTGCCAGTGACCTGTTTTTTCCCATAACACACGGTCCATCATAAATGGACCTTTCACTTCTTGATAATCGTATTCTTTTAATTTCGTACGTACGAAGGTTTCTAATTCGCGGAAAATTGTCCAACCATCGTTATGCCAGAACACCATACCCGGTGCTTCTTCTTGCATATG
>CAUUXN010000153.1:0-3129 GCA_963548985.1 uncultured Haemophilus sp.
ATTAAATAAAATAAGGCCTTAAGCCCTAAATGGTGAGATGGAACCATCGCAAATGATAGCACGGAGAAGTGCGATTTTGAAGGAAACGCTCAGTAGGATTTGAGTGGATTGTTTCCAATTACGAAATATATATTATCAAAATATCAATATTTTTTCAAATTGCCTAAAATTGAAAATCATGAAAGAAAAAGTGCGGTCAGAAAAATCGTTAAATTTCTGACCGCACTTTATTGAATATTGATTAAATTCGTTCTTCGATAATTCCGCCGCCTAAGCAAACTTCATCTAGGTAAAACACGGCTGATTG
This sequence comes from uncultured Haemophilus sp., assembly GCA_963548985.1. Classification (GTDB taxonomy): domain Bacteria; phylum Pseudomonadota; class Gammaproteobacteria; order Enterobacterales; family Pasteurellaceae; genus Haemophilus_D. Next base: position 308 of record CAUUXN010000153.1, read on the forward strand.
ACCTGGTGTGACAGCAGCCTGAGGTTCATCAAAAATCACTCGGATGCAATCGTCATCAATTGGCTCAACCAAACAAGCAATATCCGTTTGACGATAACGAGTTTTCACGGTACAACGGAACGCCTCACGCACGGGTTCACGATTTACCCAATGTAGCTGTTTTGCAATTAATCCTTTAGAGAACAAGCGAGGATGATCATGTCCTTGTGCCACAATCAATTCATTGTTTTCGACATCTTTATCCACCACATACCAAGCTTCATCACCAGCATTTTTTAATCCACCGATACCCAGCCCTTTACGCTGTCCGAGTGTGTGATACATCAAGCCTTCATGGTGCCCAATAATCTCGCCATCTACGGTACGGATGTCACCTGGTTGAGCCGGCAAATAACGCGCTAAGAAATCTTTAAACTTACGCTCACCAATAAAACAAATTCCCGTAGAGTCTTTTTTCTTCGCAGTAATTAAACCTAAATCTTCCGCAATAGCACGCACGATTGGCTTTTCGATTTCACCTACAGGGAAAAGGCTTTGGCCTACCTGATTTTTACTCAAGGTATAAAGGAAATAGCTTTGGTCTTTGTTGCTATCTAAACCACGCAATAGCTCTGCTTGATTATCTGCACCACGACGACGCACATAATGGCCGGTAGCAATATAATTAGCACCTAAATCTTCTGCAGCATATTCCAAGAATGCTTTAAATTTAATTTCTTTATTGCACAAAATATCCGGGTTTGGCGTACGACCAGCTTTGTATTCTGTTAAGAAATGTTCAAACACGTTATCCCAATATTCCGCTGCAAAATTGATTTTATGTAGCTTAACACCAAGCTTGTCGCATACCGCCTGAGCATCAGCCAAATCCGCTGCGACTGTACAATAATCGGTATCGTCATCTTCTTCCCAGTTTTTCATAAAAAGGCCTTCCACTTGGTAGCCTTGCTGCTGAAGAATAAACGCAGAAACGGAGGAGTCTACCCCACCAGACATACCACAAATGACTTTTTTAGTGGTATTTTCGGCAAGTTGCTCTGCACTCAAGGGTGCGAAATGTTGATTATAAGTATTTGAAGTTAACATAAGTCTCCCGTAACTTCGGTTAAGGCGAAGCACATTGGTGATAATGATTGAAACATAGCGGAATGACTTCCGCCCCATAAATTAAGGTTATTGCACAAAGTGCGGTTGATTTTGAGTGAATTATTTCACTTCATAAAATTGTGAATCATCGTCTTTCTTCGCAAATTTTTGTTCGTATTCAGCTTTGGCATTTTCATCGCCAGCATCTAATTTTTCTTGTAAAGTGTCGCAAGGTTTATCGCAGTCACAGGCTTTGGCAATACCGAGTGATGAAAGCCCGCCACAGCTGCCCTTTAAGCTTTGTTTTTTAAAGATAAAGCCTACAGACATTAATACAATAATTGCCACAAAAGCGATTAGGGTAAAAAATAAAGTTTGCATGATTATTCCTTATTTGCGAGTAACTTTTTGAAGGCTGAGGACATTTTCGTTTCAAAGCCTTGTTCGGTTTTCATAATTAAATAAACCGGAATATTTTCTTTCTCAGCCACTTCCAAAGCTTTATCTTCACCAAGTACAAATAGGCCTGTAGATAAGCCATCGGCAGTCATTGAACTTGGTGCAAGCACGGTAATTGAAGCTAAATGATGCTGAATTGGATAGCCGGTTTTCGGGTCAATTTCATGTGCAAAACGTTGGCCATTTTCCTCAAAATAAATACGGTAATCGCCTGAAGTGGCCATCGCCATATTATTTAAACCAATTACTTCTTGAACTGATCTTTCACCCGTATTATTCGGTTTTTCAATAGCGATTTGCCACGCTTTATTTTCGGCATTTTTACCTTTTGCACGGATTTCACCGCCAATTTCCACCATATAGTTTTGTACGTGATTTTGCTCTAAGACATCCGCAACTTGATCCACACCAAAACCTTTAGCGATAGATGATAAATCAATATAAACCTGTGGCACGGTTTTACTTAAAGTTGGGGTTTTACCGCTCATATCAAGGTGAATTTTATCAATTCCCACCCAACTTTGACGTTCAGCAAGTTGCTCTGGGGTTGGCTTACGTTCTGGACGTTTTTCTGGCCCAAAGCCCCATAAATTTACTACTGGCCCTACTGTCACATCCAATGCCCCCTCAGTAACCTGATTTAAACGAATCGCTTCTTGTAATACTTTGGCAAAGTCCGCAGAGATGTCAATTGGCGTATTCACTTGTGTATTTTGATTAAAGCGACTTAATTCGGAATCTTTAATGTAAGTGGACATTTTCTGATTCACATCTTTTAAAACCACTTCAATCTGCTCATGTGTTTTTTCAGCATTTTCTTTAACTGAACCGTCATCAATATAGCGGATATGGTAAGTGGTTCCCATGGTTTTGCCGCTAAGTGAAATAATTTCGGGATCTTTTTTACAAGCACTTAATGAACAAGCCAAGGCAATTGTAATCAATCCGCTTAATATTTTTTTCATCTATTCCTTCCTAAATATATGAATTACAGGCAAACCGACGCGTCTATCAGCTTGCCTGTAATCCATCTTAAATATTGACCGCACTTCATCACAAAGTGCGGTCAGTTTTAATGATGTTTTGGTTAACTAAAATCAACCACCGAAGTCATCTAATAAGATATTTTCATCTTCAACACCGAGGTCTTTCAACATTTTGATGACCGCCGCGTTCATCACCGGAGGTCCACACATGTAGTATTCACAATCTTCTGGTGCTTCATGATTTTTCAAGTAGTTTTCATAAAGTACGTTGTGAATAAAGCCGGTGTAACC
>CAUUXN010000154.1:0-3064 GCA_963548985.1 uncultured Haemophilus sp.
ATCAGATCCTAATGTTTTAACTAAATATGTTGATAGAAAAGAAAAAGATATGAAGAATTGCGGTATGGATTATGTGACAGGTGAAAGTGTTAATCCAGAAGTGAATCTTTGTTTAGAGAAAAAAGGTTGGTATCTAGAAGGCGGTCCAGTTTGTGAAGAAAGACTAATGTGGGATAGTCCAATATGTATCCAATGGCGAAAAAAACATAGCAAACCTGATGCAAAACCTTGGAAGTAAGTATTGGGTATTACAACTTTCGTTTATTTCTCGATTTTTCTTTCCATAAAATATTAAAGTGATATTTTATGTATGTTTTTTAGGGCTTATATGATTAAGTAACCGAGCTTTAAGAAGTAATACACTAACTTTCCAAAATCAAAATAGGCGAGGAAATGATAAGATGAGATTTACATTACCACTATTATTATCTCTAACTTTGTTTGGTTGTTCTTTTGGCGGATTTAAGCCAGCACCACAATATTATCATTGGCGTTTGCGTAATGCAGATGCATTATTCCCTGAATCAGATCCTAATGTTTTAACTAAATATGTTGATAGAAAAGAAAAAGATATGAAGAATTGCGGTATGGATTATGTGACAGGTGAAAGTGTTAATCCAGAAGTGAATCTTTGTTTAGAGAAAAAAGGTTGGTATCTTGAAGGTGGTCCAGTTTGTGAAGAAAGACTAATGTGGGATAGTCCAATATGTATTCAATGGCGAAAAAAACATAGCAAACCTGATGCTAAGCCTTGGGGGTAAGTATTAGGCATTACAACTTTCGTTTATTTCTATTAAACAAAAAAGTGCGGTCAAAATTGACCGCACTTTTTTACATTAACGTTGAATCAAATAGCGTAATTTAGTGCCATCTTGTTCTACGCTTAATAGTGTGTAACCGTGGTTTTTAGTATCAACAGGAATGTTGTTGATAGATTGGGCACAGTCACTTAATAGCTCTAAAATTTCGCCTTTTTGCAATTGCGGCATAGTTTCGAGCATCACGATTGCTGGATACGGGCAAGGTTCACCTAGCGTATCTAACGTGTAATCTGGGGTGATATCTTTTGGATCTTTATCTAATTTTTGAACAACGGTAAATGCCATAATAATGTCCTCTTTTTTGAATGAATTCGTTAATATTTAATTAGCAACCACAAGCTTGTGGATTCGCTGCCGCAATTTTTGCTTTGGCTTTTTTCAAGAAATGGCGTTCCCACCAAACTACAGCGATTAAGCAGAGAATAAGCAAGCCGTAATTTACTAATAAACCGCCAACAGGGCCAAAGGATTTCAATAAGTTAAGTTTTTCGTAATCTAACGCAAGGACAGGGGCGAGATCGTCCCATGCGTAGGCTAAATAGGTTGAACCAACAACGTTACCCACACCTACCCACATAAAGTGAACTTGGCCTTCCATTGAACGATACATCCAACCGGTTTCACATCCGCCAGCTAACACAATACCGAAGCCAAATAATAAACCACCGATAATCGCATTTGGACCCGCCCACATGATTTTGGCTGGTACGCCTAATTGAATGTAGCTAAATACGCCAAGCGTACCCACGATAATACCGAAGATGATGGCTTTTGCCATATAAGCACGGCCCGTTACCCATAAGTCACGGAAAGCCGATGTAAAGCAGATTTGAGCACGTTCAATTAATAAGCCGAATGCTAAACCACAAAGCATTGCAAAACCGAGTTTGACGGAGTTTGTCATCACATAAAGGGAAGCGATAAGATAGGTAAAAAATACCACCATACCAATCCAGAAACGACGATTAGCTTGTTTCGGGTCAGTTTCTTGTAGTTTTGCTGCGCCTTTTTTCAATTCTAATTTCACACGAAACATCGGAAGTAAGGTGACTTTTACCCCGGCATAAGTACCTACAGCAGTCGCAATAGTAAAGAACCAAGCATGAACCGAAAATTGTGGAATACCCGTAAAGAGAGAGGCAAGGTTACAGCCCATTGCCAAACGAGCGCCGAAACCGGCTAATGCACCACCAATGAGCGCTTGAACAATACGGCGTTTGTGCGGCTGGTTACGCCATTTCACATTATTTGCCCAAAGTGCAGCAGAAATACAACCGGCGAACATACCTAAGATCATTACACCATCAATACGGGTGAAGATCGTGCCTTGCATACCGATAATTTTATAATAGCTCCAGTCGGATACGTCGACGCCTAGCGCTTGCAAAGCATGTCCACCCCAACGGGTAAATTCCCCGGTAACCGCCCAATAAGTGCCAGTTACCCCAAAGTAATAAGCTGAAATGAGTCCGGCAGCAATAACTGCAGCGACAGGATTCCAGTATTTGATCAGATAATTTTGTTTGAATTGCTGCAAAATCTCTTTCATGAGTGAGTAAATCCTTAAAATGAAATGATGATTTGCAAGTGCGGTATAAAATGAAGATATTTTGAAGTGTCTGCCATTTTCCTATACACAAAACTTGCGATATAAGACAAATGAATTGTCGAGCAAGATAATAGCATTTGTTTTTTGTTAATGCACGAGGGGAGGGATAATTATTTGTGGGTAATTTTGAATTTTAAGATGAGAGAATAAAGTCAATCTATAGCCTTTATTTTTTCCTCAATATCAATTTTTCAATTAAAAAAACGAAGACTAGGGTAATAAGCATCGTAAGTCCACCAGCTAGAATAGCTAATAAACAAATTACCCAAGCAGATTTGTCCATATTAAGGAAAGCAAAGAAATAGAAACCAAATAGTAGGGAAAATGCACACCATAATCCCCAACTTAATTTGGAATATTTATTGAATAGAAATTCAAATAGCCCTTCAAAAAATAAACGGAAAAAACATTCAAAGATAATATTACCCATACGTTGTTTCAATACTAAGTCATCATAATGATTTGTTTAGACAAACTTTCAGCCTGACTAAATGTTAAGAGAAAACTTAAACGGGTAATTTCATTTCTCGGACACGCATAGTTAATCCATCGATTAACAATAAGCGTCCACATAAATTTGAACCGATTTTTAACCGCACTTTGATGGCTTCTAAGGCTTGAATAGAGCCAACAA
>CAUUXN010000155.1:0-3038 GCA_963548985.1 uncultured Haemophilus sp.
ACAGTATTACCACTTGTTACTCGAGAATTATAATCCTGCACCGCATTCATATCATACATCGCTGCACCATTACCAATGGTTGAGGCTTGCTGAGGTGCAGTACAAGCTGTTAAAACAGCTAATGCTGCAATGGAAACTAATTTTTTCATAACGTTACCTTTTATCACAAACTACTTGATTAAGTGTTTCTCTACCTTCTTTAATCCGCTCATTCGCTTTTTTTCTGACGTTCGGATCTTCATTTTGCTCAATATATTTTGCTACATTGGCGTTTTTGATTGCATAAACAGGGATATACTGTGAATGTTTCGTTTCACCTTTTTTATAAATTGTCGCCCCTAAAACACTACCATAATACTCGCTAGCATCATTAGGTTTAATGTAATAATTGCTAGAATTTGTTACATCTACGCCATCATCACTTTTAAAACCACTACAAATCCCTGCAGGTGAGAGGAAGGTTGTTTTAGATGCAGCCAATTCATTAAATTTATATACTTCAAACTCAACACTATTGGCAAGTTCTGCTATATCTTTGGCAGATTTAGGATCTAAACTTTTTTGTCCTTTTCCATCAATATATTTCACCGTTTCAGAAATATTACTTTCAGAAACATTGACTGAAACATGATTTTCAGGTGTCTTCGCTTTTGTTGCATATACAACACTACTACCTTCGGCTAAAACAACTGATGATGCTAAAACACAAAAAGAGTAAATCCCAATTTTTTTCTTAATATGACTCATAATAATTTGATTTTCTATGTTAATAATTATTTTCGTATAATTCGATGGGTAAATAATCTGGGTCTCGGAAGAAAGTGTACTTCATTCCCGTTAATTCATCAACTCGAATTGGTTCACAATCAATGCTATTTTCCAAAAGATAAGCGACATATTCATCAATATTTTCGACTTTAAATGCTAAATGTCGCAAACCACAAGCCTCTGGAGAGGTTACTCTTGGTGGTGGATTTGGAAAAGAAAACAACTCTACTTGACTCCCATCGGGAAAACTTAAATCTAGTTTATAGCTATCCCTTTCTGCCCGATAAGTTTCATTTAGCTGTTTAGCGCCTAAAATCTCCATATAAAAATGCTTCGAACGTGCATAGTTCGAAGCAATGATCGCAATATGGTGAAAACCTAATAATTGGGGTTTCATTATTTCTCCGGTGTGACACTCTTCGCTTTTTCTTCTTCCTGTAATGCGAGTGCATCACGTGCTGCACGAATACTTTTCTCAAGCATTGGCACGCGAGGATCATCTGGTTCCAATAAACGTAGCATCATTGCCCAGGTAACGGCTGCCATTTTATAATCCTCACCTTCAAAATAACTGAAAGCTAGTAAACTTAAGGCTTCAGGATTAGAATGATCTTGACGAATAATCTCGCGTAAAAGCTGATTACCTTTCAGTTTATCCGTTTGATCTTCAGAAGACATTAACATACGCGCATAAGAAAGCTTATAATCTAAATTATCCGGCTCAAGTTTATTCGCTTGTTGATAACTATCAAAGGCTAATTTACCGTTCCCTAAATTCATTCCAACCTGACCTAACAACCACCATTTTTTAGCATCCTTTGGTGTTTTTTGTAAATCCAAACGAAGTGCGGTCGAAAATTGCTGCATTTCTGCATCTGTCATTGGGTTTGTGTCTTCTTCTTTGATCCGTTCAAAGAAATAAGGTAATTTTGCCAATGTCTTTTCCATCATATCTTCGGCTTTCCAAGATCCCAAAGGGAAATAAGCTGCACCAGCAATAATGGCCAAACCTAATAAACCAGAAACAAACCACAACTTACCGTAATTTTTAGCATTTTTATCGATGGTTTGAGTCTCTTTTTGAGGAATATCTTCCAATAATGTTTTTTGTAGCTCTTGCTTGAGTTGTTCAACATTTTCAACTAAACCCTGTTGATTATCTTGCTCAATCTCTTGCAAACGAGAAAAATATAACGCTTTATTTAATTCATCACGCTTTTTATCTTCTTTAGCTTTAACAGAACGTAACAAGGGATAAAAACAAATCAATGCCACGACTAAAGTGAGCGCAATAATACTTAATGCAAAATTCATTATTTATCCTTTTCTTTGAGTAAAGCCGATAAACGTGCATTCTCTTCATCATCTAAAATCGCGTCAGAATTGACCGCACTTGGGCTTTTAGATTTACGTTTAAATACAAATAGAATGCCAATCAACACTAACAAAATTGGGGCAACCCATAGAACGATTGTTGACATCGTCATTGGTGGATCATAAGTCACGAAATTGCCATAGCGTTGGATCATATAATCCACCACTTCATTTCGATTTTTACCTTCTTGTAACAGCTCAAACACTTTACCACGCATATCTACTGCAATGGTTGCATTCGAATCGGCAATATTGTTATTTTGACATTGAGGACAACGCAATTCTTGTGTTAATTGATGATAGTCCTTTTCTTGCTCCGATGAGGCAAAATTCAATGCATCAATAGAGGCTGTCGCTGAGATACTCACAAAAAGTGCGGTTAAAAAAAGCCATGATTTTTTCATTATGGTTTCTCCGCGAGTTTGTCATAAATCGGTTTTAAGGTCTCATTCCAAACGCGTTCATTCACATCACCCGCTAAGCGATAATGAATCACGCCTTTACCATCCACGATAAATGTTTCTGGTGCGCCGTAAACCCCCAAATCTAATGCAAAAGAACCTTTTTCATCTTTAAGCACAAGACTATAAGGATTGCCTAAATCTTTCAGCCATTTTATCGCTTTTGGTGATTCATCTTTATAGTCGACACCAATGATTGTTACGCCTTGTTTAGCCAATTGATTCAAATATTGATGCTCTGCATAACAAGTTGGACACCAAGTCGCCCACACATTCAAGAGAATCGGTTTACCTTGTTGGAAAATTTCATTACCGTAGGTTTTATTTTCCAATAAATCCGTTAATGTTTTCTGTGGCACAGGTTTCCCCACAAGCGCAGATTCTAACGCTTTTGGATCATCACCTTGCGCATTGCGTCCTAACTGAACTAAAAAA
>CAUUXN010000156.1:0-2911 GCA_963548985.1 uncultured Haemophilus sp.
ACTGGTTTTGTTAAAGCTTCACAACAGCGCGTCGTTGTGTGGGGCGTATTATAGGACTTTTAGAATTCTTTGCAAGTGCTTTTTTACAAAAAAATTCAATTTTTTTCTTGTCTGATGATTTAATCATCAAAGTGAATTGTCTTTGTTCAATATTCAAGGTAAATTACCACCAAAGAGTAGGCATTTTAATGAGGTAGTTATGAATTTTGAGCAAATGATTGGTTTCGGTGTAGCAGGCAATTTCGCAGGACATTTAGAACAAGCCGGTGAAGCAGCTGATTTCACTCAAGTTAAGACAGAAAATGCCATTCAACCCAAAGCGATTTTCCCTTTTTATATACCAAGTGAAAAAGCGGGCTTTCTTTCTACCTATCCTTTAAGTCACAATCAAATTAATTTTCCACAAGGCGCAGATAATCTGCAAATTGAACCTGAAATTGCACTTATTTGTGAACTTATCTATAAAGGAAATCAAGTTGAGAAAATTATCCCGCGTTATTTTACAGCTTATAATGACTGCTCTATTCGTCGACCTAATGCGAAAAAAATCTGTGAAAAGAAAAACTGGGGCGCGACAAGTAAAGGTATTTCTTCCAAACTAATTCCACTTTCCTCTTTTGTTAAAGGAAGTGAAATTGATCAATATCATATCGCTTGCTTCCATAAACGCAATGACGAACTCAATACTTACGGCATTGACAGCCCCGCGATTGGTTATAGCTATTTCCACCAACAATTATTAGATTGGATCGTGGATAGAATGAACAATCAACCCGATGAAGGACCGATGAATCATATTGCCTCTTTATTAGAGCTAGCAAACTATCCGAAACAAGCTATTATTAGTATTGGCGCCACTCGTTATACCGAGTTCGGTGAAACGCATTTCTTACAACCTAATGATCTCAGCATTGTTGTCGTGTATAACGGTGAAAAATATTCTGCTGAGGAAATTGAGCAAATGGCAAAAAATGAAAAATTTGCAGACGACATTTCAGCGCTTATTCAGAAAGTGGTTTAGCATACATATAAAAAGTGCGGTTAATTTTACCCGCACTTTTTATTTACTTCCTTCTTAAAGAAACTTCTCCGGCATTAAAATACCGCTCGCCTTCATCGGTTATGACTTTTAAGTAACCGTGTTTATCAATTCCCTGCTCTATACCTGAAATCGCACCTTGTTCAGTAAAGACATTCACTTCATCACCAAAAAATTCATTATAGTTTATCCATTGTTGCATGAATTCCTCATCAATACCCTTTTCTTCAAATTGAGCTAATCGAGAATAAATACGTTGAATCACATTAACAAGGATCGTTTCACGATCTATATTTAGATCCTGCTCAGTTAGCTGTGCATACGGCTGACTAATTTCAGTTGATTGTGGTAATTTTACATTGATCCCAATACCAACAACTAAATTGAGCAACCCATTCTTATGATTAATGATTTCCACTAAAATGCCACCAAGCTTTCGACCTGAAAGCAAAATATCATTTGGCCATTTCACTTTCGCATTTAACGCTTCTGCAATAGCTAAACCAATCACTAAACTTAATCCATCCAATGCTTTTTTAGGATCGATAGTCCAATAAAAACTGAAAATTAACTGCCCTGCAAACGGTGAAAGCCATTGGCGACCACGACGTCCTCGTCCGGCCGTTTGATATTCTGCGAGACACAAATCACCTTTTTTTAATTGGTTAATGTGATTCGCTATAAATTCATTTGTTGAAGAAATGGTTCGATGATAATGCACGGAATAAGGTGAAAGTGCGGTCGAAATTGCTTGTGGATTTAACAAAGGCATTTCTGGCACCAGCTGATAAACCTTATTTTCTTCTTGAATATTTAATCCCGCTTCTCGCAGTAATGCCATTTTTTGCGACAATTCATTTGATGTAATATTTAAAAACGACATCAAATCTGACCGCACTTTAGGTTGGCAATCAGACAAACAATCCAGTAACGATGACATATTCATTCCTTCTTATAAAAACCTTGCCAAATCTTACCATAAAAGCGAAAAAATTCATTTTCAAGCACGTGAAAAATCTGTATAATCCCGGCGCAATATTTTTTGACACAACTTTTAACAGCGAGATATTGCCATGCTTAGAATCAAACAAGAAGCTCTGACTTTTGACGACGTTCTACTTGTCCCAGCTCATTCAACTGTTCTTCCGAACACAGCCAACCTCTCAACTCAACTCACCAAAGAAATTCGCTTAAATATTCCGATGCTTTCTGCTGCGATGGATACTGTCACAGAAACCAAATTAGCAATCTCTTTAGCACAAGAAGGCGGCATCGGCTTTATTCACAAAAATATGACGATCGAACGCCAAGCGGATCGTGTTCGTAAAGTGAAAAAATTCGAAAGTGGTATCGTTTCTGAACCTGTAACTGTTTCGCCCGATTTAACCCTTGCAGCACTTGCTGAAATGGTGAAGAAAAACGGCTTCGCAGGCTACCCTGTTGTCGATGCTGAAAATAACTTGATTGGTATCATCACTGGCCGCGACACGCGTTTCGTAAAAGATTTAAGCAAAACTGTTTCACAATTAATGACGAAGAAAGAAGACTTGGTCACCGTAAAAGAAGGTGCAAGTCGTGAAACGATTTTAGAATTAATGCATAAAAACCGCGTAGAGAAAGTGCTTGTTGTAGATGATGCTTTCAAATTAAAAGGCATGATCACCGTTAAAGACTTCCAAAAAGCGGAACAAAAACCGAACGCATGTAAAGATGAATTTGGTCGTTTACGCGTAGGTGCGGCTGTAGGTGCGGGTCCAGGTAATGAAGAACGTATTGATGCATTAGTAAAAGCGGGCGTAGATGTATTGTTAATCGACTCTTCTCACGGTCACTCAGAAGGCGTATTACAACGCGTTCGTGAAACTCGTGCAA
>CAUUXN010000157.1:0-2864 GCA_963548985.1 uncultured Haemophilus sp.
TTTGCAAGATCTTTTTGTAAAAAAATGTAAATTTTTTCTTAGTTGAAGATCTTTTAATCAAATAGTCTAAAAAATACTATTTTTATGGTGTTTTATTCTACGAATTCAGGCTTTCTGCAAATGTCTTTACTTTTCCCCAATCGGTATATTCAATTTCTTTGGTCGTATCTGTTTCGCCATTTGTAATTTTCATAATCAATTGGATCATGACACGATCAATCCATTTATAGCGCGGATATAGCAATGCCCCTGCAAACACGCCGACTTTTTCCGGCGTCCATTTTATACGTTGAAGGAACTTACGCACATAGACATTTCCCTCTGGCGTATCTTTTCCTTCTTTTCTCGCTGTCAAATTTACGCCAAAAAAGACCGCACTTTTTGCATTCAGCAATTCATGATGGCGTTCCACAAAATGGTATAACTGTTTATTAAAATGACCATAACGAATGGATGCCCCAATAATCACCCGATCAAAAAATGGGAGATCCAGTTCCTCCGTTAACGGTGAAACCACCACTTCTCCTTCAAGATACCGAGCCATAAATTCAGCAATCTTTTTTGTTTGCCCATCGTGGCTTGAATATAAAATTAATGTTTTCATTATTCCTTCCAAAATGCCGGTGTGAAAAGCGCCAATAGTGTGAATATTTCTAAACGACCGCACACCATCGCAATAGTTAGTACCCATTTAGCACTATCTGGCATCGCTGTCATATTACTGCTTACTGAACCTAAGCCTGGTCCAAGGTTATTAATACTTGCCAACACTGCATTAAAGGCATCAAAAGGTGCAACACCGCAGGCAATCACACTTAACAAACAAATAGTGAATACCAATAGATATGCAGAGAAAAAGGCCCAAATACTACCAATCACACGTTCATCAAGGACATTTTTGCCCCATTTAATTGGATACACTAAATTTGGGTGAACAAATCGCTTCAGCTCTCTCGCACCTTGAAGGTATAACACTAAAATCCGTGCAACACGCAAACCGCCACCAACTGATCCCGCACAGCCTCCAATAAAAGAGGCAATGATTAATAGCATCGGCACAAAGGAAGGCCACTCAGCGAAATTAGATGTGGTGTAACCTGTTGTTGTTGAGATCGATACCGCTTGGAATACGACTTGCTCAAAATCTTGCCATGAGGAGTCAAAATATTGATGGCTTATCATTACCAATGTACAAGCCACGATAAGCAAAATTTGAATACTCATAAAGAAGCGGAATTCTGGATCTTTTGTATAAATCTTCAAAATATTTTCTCGTCCTAAGGTCGAAAATGCTCTGAAGTGCAATGCGAAGTTACAAGCCGAAATCCACAAGAAAATGACCGTGATAAAATTAATCGCCGAACTATTAAAATAGCCGATACTAGCATCATGAGTAGAAAAGCCGCCAATAGATACGGTTGAGAAACTATGTGTAATCGCATCAAATGGTGTCATACCCGCTAGCCAGTAAGCCAAAGCACAAGACATGGTTAAAAAGAAATAAACAAACCACAATGCCTTTGCCGTTTCCGCTATCCGTGGCTGAATTTTCTGATCTTTCATTGGGCCTGACATTTCTGCACGGTATAACTGCATTCCGCCAATACCTAATAAAGGAATAATCGCAATCGCAAGTACGATGATCCCCATCCCGCCTAACCATTGTAGGAATTGACGATAAAACAGAATGGCTTTCGGTAAATTATCTAATCCTGTCATGACGGTGGCACCCGTGGTTGTTAGCCCAGAAAATGCTTCAAACACGGCGGAAGCCACCGTTAAATGAGGTGAATCAAATAATAGCAATGGCAAGGTTGCTAACCCCCCCAAAACGAACCAAAATGCCACCACAATTAAGAAACCATCACGAGACCGCAATTCTTGTTTGTGGTGATGACAAGGCCACCAAAGCAACATGCCCACGGTTAAGCTTAATGCAAAAGCTTGCATAAATGCTTTACCGCCGCCATCGCCATAAATAAGCGCCACAAAGGCTGGAATCAGCATCGTGCCGGAAAAGCACATGATCAAAATGCCGATAATCCGAATAATGGATAAAATATGCACAATATCTCGCTTAATTCATTTCTTCTAATTTCAACGTTCCTGCCGAACGCTCAATTAATGCTTGTTCAAAAGGTTTAATTTGATCTTCACTAATGCCTAACTGCAATGTAATCTGCACTTGAAAATCTTGCTGATAAATTTCAATTTGATGTTGTTCGCATAAAATTTGGATCCAATTTAATTGTGCATAATCACAATGAACTTGGAATAACTGACGTTCTACTTTTCGTTCAGTTTCTAATAATTTTAAAGCTTGCTGAACACCATTTCCATAAGCACGAACTAAACCGCCAGTGCCTAATAAAATGCCACCATAATAACGAACAACTACGGCACTGATTTCACCGACTTGGCTACCTTGCAAAGCGGATAGCATCGGTTTTCCTGCAGTACCTGCTGGTTCACCGTCATCGGAAAAGCCTAATTGTTGAGAATCCGTTGGCTTGCCTGCCACGGCTGCCCAACAATGATGGCGGGCATTAGGGTGCTGCACTTTAATTTCTGCCCAAAAAGCTTTGGCTTGTTCAAGTCCTTCCGTATGTTGCAAATACGTGATAAATCGACTTTTCTTAATTTCTTCTTCAAAAACGACCGCACTTTTTGGGATAAGGTATTCAGCCATGGGATCATTGTTTAAGTAAATTTGTTACGTAGTTTATCATTGATAACGGATTTATCGAAATTTCCCCATAATTATTGTATGATGTAGCTCAATTTCAATAAAACTGATGAATAACAATGACTGAAATTACTGTCGATAAAACCCTTGATACCGTTGGTTTACGTTGTCCTGAACC
>CAUUXN010000158.1:0-2862 GCA_963548985.1 uncultured Haemophilus sp.
AACCTAGTCTATATTTCAGATTTTAGCGTGGTGCTTACCGCCTTAATTTTAGCGATGGCGATTCCGCCTTATGCACCTTATTGGGTGATTTTAATCGGTACACTTTCCGCTGTTATTCTAGGTAAACATGTTTATGGTGGCTTGGGACAAAACCCATTTAATCCAGCTATGGTGGGTTATGTGGTGCTATTGATTTCTTTCCCACTACAAATGACAAGTTGGATGCCGCCTATTTCATTATTGAATGAACCTCCAACATTTGCAGACTCCATTTCTTTAGTTTTCACAGGCTTAACCACTGACGGTTTTAGCTTAAGCCAACTTGTTCATTCCATTGACGGCATTACACAAGCGACACCATTAGACAGTGCGAAGATCTTTTATAAGCTCCATCAAGGCGATGAAAGTGTATTCCATGATTTTGTAAAATTACCGATTTTATTACAAAACGGGACTGACTTTGCTGAAGGCTGGTGGCAAGTCAATCTGGCATTTATGCTTGGTGGAATTATATTAATCTTAAAGAAAAAAATTCACTGGCAAATTCCCGTTTCAATGCTCGTGACCTTTGTGACCTTAGCGACTATCACTGCGATGTCAGGTTATCATCATTTAAGTATGATTAGCCAACTCTTTAGCGGCGCGATGATGTTTGGTGCATTCTTTATTGCGACTGACCCTGTCACAGCCTCGATTACACCTCGCGGCAAGCTTGTATTTGGTTCCTTGGTCGGATTATTGATCTACCTCATTCGTTACTTTGGAAACTACCCTGACGGCGTGGCATTTGCGATTTTATTAAGTAATATTTGTGTGCCACTTATCGACTACTACACCCGTCCTCGCGTAGCGGGACACTTCGCAAAAGGGAGAAAATAATGGGTATTTTTAAAGTCACCTCCCGTTTTGGTTTGTTATTAGGTTTTATTGCGCTTGTATGTACCGCTGTTTCTGCAGGCATTTATATGCTGACAAAAGATAAAATTGATGAAGCCATGGCTGAACAACAAAAAGCGCTATTACTCCAAGTCATCCCTCAAGATTATTTTAATAATAACTTGCTTGAAAGCGTAGAAACGCCTGAGCAAGATAAACTCAAAGGCATTCAAAAACTCTATTTTGCTATTAAAGATCATGTACCAACCGCCTATGCTTATGAAACTACAGCACCAGATGGTTATTCAGGGAATATCCGTTTATTAGTAGGTATCACTCCAACAGGTGAAGTTTTAGGTGTGCGTGTCATCGAACATCATGAAACCCCTGGATTAGGCGATAAAATCGAACTTCGCATTTCTGACTGGATTTTGAGTTTTACAAACCAAGTTATCGTACCTGAAAGCCTAAAAGATTGGGCGGTCAAAAAAGATGGCGGTAAATTCGACCAATTTTCTGGCGCAACGATTACGCCACGCGCGATTGTGAATCAAGTAAAACGCTCTGCTCTCGTGATGCTTGAAAATGAGGCATTACTCAACGAGATGGCAAAAAAATACGCGCAATAGGATATTTATTATGACTGATTTAACCGAAAAAACGACCGCACTTGATGAGCAAAGTGCGGTTGAAAATTCAGAAGAAATAACGCAAACGCCTTCTGTTTGGAAAGAAATCTTTATTCAAGGCGTATGGAAAAACAACTCTACCCTCGTGCAATTATTAGGGCTTTGTCCGCTGTTGGCTGTTTCAAGTACTGCAACAAATGCATTAGGTTTAGGTTTGGCTACTATGTTGGTTTTAACCTGTACAAACACCGTTGTTTCACTCTTTCGTAAGCAAATTCCTCATGAAATCCGTATTCCAATTTATGTGATGATTATTGCCACCACCGTAACCGTGGTGCAATTATTGATGAATGCTTATACCTATACACTCTATCAAGCACTGGGGATTTTTATTCCTTTAATCGTGACTAACTGTATCGTCATCGGTCGAGCTGAGGCCTTTGCCTCTAAAAATAGCGTTGCACATGCTGCCTGGGATGGTTTTTCAATGGGATTAGGCATGGCATTAAGTATCACTGTATTAGGTGCGTTACGTGAAATCTTAGGTCAAGGTACCCTTTTTGAGGGCATTGAAAACTTATTTGGCCAAGGTGCGAAATTCCTTACATTACATATTTACCAAACGGATAGTAGCTTTTTACTCTTTATTCTTCCGCCTGGTGCATTTATTGGATTAGGCATTCTACTGGCGATTAAAAACCGAATTGATATGAAAAAATGAACCAAGCTAAACGAATTGAAATCCTCACTCGACTTCGGGAGCAAAACCCGCATCCCACCACGGAATTAGAGTATAATTCGCCTTTCGAATTACTCATTGCTGTGATTTTGTCAGCCCAAGCCACCGATAAAGGCGTGAATAAAGCGACAGCAAAATTATTCCCTGTGGCAAATACCCCACAAGCTATTTTAGATCTCGGCTTAGAGGGGCTAAAAGAATACATTAAAACCATCGGGCTTTATAACAGCAAAGCGGAAAATATCATTAAAACCTGCCATGATTTAGTTGAGAAACACAACGGCGAAGTACCTGAAAGCCGTGAAGCCTTAGAAGCCCTTGCGGGTGTCGGCAGAAAAACGGCGAATGTTGTGTTAAATACAGCATTCGGTCACCCGACTATTGCAGTGGATACCCATATTTTTCGCGTATGCAACCGCACGAATTTTGCCCCTGGTAAAGATGTGGTAAAAGTAGAAGAAAAACTGCTCAAAGTCGTACCTAAAGAATTTAAAGTCGATGTGCATCACTGGCTTATTTTGCACGGACGCTATACTTGTACCGCACGAAAACCTCGTTGCGGTGCTTGCATTATTGAAGATCTCTGCGAATACAAAGAAAAAACAGAATATTAAACGA
>CAUUXN010000159.1:0-2761 GCA_963548985.1 uncultured Haemophilus sp.
CCTGCATCTTGTGGGTTAATACGGATAAATCCACCCTTTTGGGCTTTCGCCGTACGTTCAGAAAATCGACGCACAGTTGGAATAGCTTTCCCCGCCCCCAGTTCGATGACGACGAGATTTTGCACTTCTTTTAACCATAAATCGAGCTTATTTCGTTTTAAATTTTGATAATTACTGCTGTAAAAATAATCGTCAAACATGAGTACATTTTGTCTTGCTAAACGCTGACAATAAGGGCAACGAGGCGATTCACTCAATAAGGGCAACGAGGCGGTTCACTCAATAAGCGCAAGTTTTCGTTATCCACCACTGGTTGAAATTCTTTTGCAGACCAGCTTAAATCACGGCAATTATGCACACACTGTAAACGCTCTAGTGTGCCATGTACTTCATAAATGCGCCCTTCTTCAAACCCTGCTTTCTGAAAATGCCCATCCACATTGCTTGTAAAAACAAAATAACCATGTGGTTTGCTTTCTGCCCAACGTTTTAAAATTTGGTAGCCATCATGCGGGATTGTTGCTCGATATTGCGATAAGCGATGCCCATAAAACCAATAAGCTAACTCTTGATGGGTTTCATAAGCCAATGGCGTCGCAATATCTTGGAAATTGATATTGCGGCCTTTAAACATTGGGTAGGCATTCCAAAACCCGCCAACACTTCTAAAATCCGGCAAACCTGAATCCACACTCATTCCCGCCCCAGCAGTAATTAAAATGCCGTCTGCCTTGCGGATAAGTTCTACTGCATAATTTAAGTCATTTTTCATAATACTTTTCTCTGCCCATTTTTCATTGGTGAAATAACGCCGGCTTCTTCTAGTTGTTCTAAAATTCGCCCAGCTCGATTAAAGCCCAACATAAATCTGCGTTGAATCATTGAGCAAGATGCAAATTTTTGTTGTTGCACAAATTTTTTTACATCCTCAAAAAGTGGATCCCTTGCCATAATTACTTTCATTGCCATAATTTTTCTCCTCTGTCGTTTTGATAATTCCCTAGAAAAAGGCTTAAGCGTGCTATAAGAAGTAAAACCTCTCTTTTATGGAAAAATTATATGGAAGGGAGCGACATTTCGTGTCGTTAGTGAATATTACAAGCGGTTATTTTTAGGACTGGTTTAGATAATATTAGCCTACACTTTAAAAATATTTCTAATAAAGCTAAGCTTGATGACAATTTAACTACCGAGGATTTCTCAGTAGTTTACCAAGATATGCATATACTTAAGAAAGATAAATAGCGACCGAAGTCGCTATTTATCTATCAATGTTAAACTTAATAAAAAAATTATTTACATAATTCTTTTCTGACTCTACTAATGTTTCCATTTTGTCGTAAGAATTAATGCCACTTGGACCACCAAAAAATGGACAAACACAAATTAAAGTATCATTGTACTTGCGATAGAAGATATTAAATTCTTCCAATGCTTTAGTTTCATATAAAGCTTCTCCAGTAAAAAACTTAAAGAAGTTATCTTTTTCAGTGACTCCCGTACAAATAATAACTTTAGGATGACATTCATCTATAAGTTGACGATAAAAAGCACCGCGATTTTGAACGCACCACTCTCTATATTCATTGAATGTTTCAAATCCTGTCATCTTAATGAATCGATCATTCCATTTAATTGATGATCTATTTTTAAAATTGATTGGTAGCATATTTAATTTAAAACCAATACCTTGTGGATAAAGCACATTATAAGTACTCACAAAATACTCATAGCTTTCACCACTTTTCCAATCTAAATTATAGTAGTACCACAAAAACCAACATAATTTTTGATTATATTGCGTAGTCCAACTACCATCAAAATCGTCCTCTAACCAAGAGTGCGGTATTAATTTAGGGCTTAAACTAAATTTCTTATAAAAATCATCAGGAGAAGCTTCATCACCAATCCCCCATTCTAACCCACAAAACCAAACATCTGAGTTAGGATTTCCGCCATCTCCTCCAGCGAAGGATACTGCCACTTTTTTAAAATCTTCTGTTACCATCATTTTACCCTTATTGTTTAAGTAGATTTGTCCAAATTTCCATTGTTTCTTCTTGAATTACGCCTTTTTCTTGACCTAATTTTATTGCCAGTTGCTGTAAACTTTTAGCCAACTCAGGATGACCGCAATAATTTAAACTACGAATGATGCGGGAAATCTTCTTACTTTCATGCCCAATATTGCGTAGCCAAACTTTACGTTCAGTTAATTCAGGTTTAGGGTAAATGTTATTACATTCACGGTATAAATAGAAGTAATCCAGAATAATATCAATAGAATGTAAATATTTATTTTGAATTGCTTCATCTCCAATAAAAATAACCAGGTCTTCTTCGTTAAAAACCGGTACTGAACGATTCCATTTTGAGCTTTCTTTTACAGGTAAAAGCCAAGGAATATAAAAATAAGCATCGCCAATCATTCTTTTGGGCATTGCCCACATATCTTGCAAAGATAAATTATGTTGGCTTTTTCTTTGTTCTAAGTAAAATTCAATTACTGGATGCATACATTTCTCGTTAATTCATCAGTTATACAGTATAGCGATATGAAACTTGCTATTTATGTGAAAAGTGCGGTTGTTTTTCTATGATTTTTTAATTTTCTCCAATAACTCAGCTACCACTTTCGGAACGCCCTCACCCGCTTTTTCTTTTATTGCAATTACTTTCTTACGGACAAATCCTGTATTTGGATTAGGATCGATCAAATAGATAAGTGAACCATATGGAGCGAGATTTACCAATCCATTAG
>CAUUXN010000160.1:0-2665 GCA_963548985.1 uncultured Haemophilus sp.
GAAACGGAAATTGATGAAAAAGTGCGGTTAAAATTGACCGCACTTTTAGATCGTCGTCTAAAAGGCGAACCTATCGCTTATATCCTCGGTGAAAAAGAATTCTGGTCCTTGCCTTTTAATGTGTCTGAAGGAACATTAATTCCTCGCCCCGATACCGAAATTCTGGTAGAAAAAGCATTACAAATTGCGTTAGAAAAACTGGAAGAAAATCCACCGCACTTTCGTATTCTCGATCTCGGAACCGGCACTGGCGCCATTGCGTTGGCGTTGGCTTCTGAGCTTTCTCCTATTTGTCAAAAAAAGCATATTCAATTGGATGTTATTGGTGTTGATTTAATGCCAGAAGTCGTCAAATTAGCGCAATCCAATGCAGAAAAAAATCACCTCAAGGTGCAATTTTTACAGAGTCGTTGGTTTGAAAATGTTGAAGGGCAGTTTGATATTATCGTCAGTAATCCGCCTTATATTGATGAAACCGATGAGCATCTTTTCCAAGGTGATGTGCGTTTCGAGCCTCGTTCGGCATTGGTGGCGGGCGAAAACGGTTTAGCTGATTTACGTCATCTTATTGAACATGCGCCAGGACATTTAAAAGATAACGGCTATTTATTGTTAGAACACGGCTGGAAACAGGGCGAAGAAGTGCGGTCAATTTTCTGGCAAAATCATTGGCAAGGGGTTGCAACCATACGGGATTATGGCGACAATGAGCGCGTAACATTGGGATATTGGAAGCGGTAATGAAATACGATCAAAAAGTCTTATATGCTGAACTGACTCATTTTTATCTGAGCATTTGTGAGAAAGAGCAACTTGATGAGCCTCGTATAAGAGGGCTTGTTGGAAGCTTGGTGCGCAAAGCTCGCCAAGCTATTCCAGAAGAATGGGATGATAAAGCTAAAATTCATCAACTCTTGCAGTTAGTTTATGGTGATTGGGGCTTTCATTGCGATGCGGATAATTACTTCTATGCTCGCAATTTATATCTTCCGTATATTTTAGAAGAGCGTGAAGGCATGCCAGTGAGTCTTGGCGCCTTAATCCTTTATTTGGCAGCAAGTTTAAAATTGCCGATTTATCCCGTGAATTTCCCGACTCAACTGATTTTACGTGCAGAAGTAAATGGTGAAGTGGCGTTTATTGATCCTTGGAGTGGAAAATATATTTCAGTGGATGAATTGGAAAAGCTCTATGAAGGCGCCTTTGGTTTTGGTGCTCAAATTCAACCTGAGGATTTAGCTCGAGCAGATATTCCGATGCTTACCGCACGTTTCCGCCAGCTCGCCAAAAATGCCTTAATTCGTGAAGAACAAAACGATTTGGCTTTTAATTATATCCAATTCTTGTTAGCGGGAAGAAAAGATCCTTACGATATTCGCGATCGTGGCTTAGTGTTGGCGCAAATGGGCGCTTATCCTTCAGCCATTGAGGATTTGGAATATTTTGTTGATCAATGTCCGAATGATCCCACTTCTTCTCTGTTAAAAACTCAACTTTTAGAACTGAAAGGCGAAGCATTGAAAGATGCCAAGTCCATCCATTAAAAAGGAAATATTATGCAAAATAAAATTGTAAAAATTGGCAATATTGATGTCGCAAATGACAAACCCTTTGTGCTTTTCGGCGGGATGAACGTGCTTGAAAGTCGCGACATGGCAATGCAAGTTTGTGAAGCTTACGTAAAAGTGACTGAAAAGTTGGGCGTTCCTTATATTTTTAAGGCATCTTTCGATAAAGCTAACCGCTCTTCAATTCATTCTTACCGCGGGCCAGGCATGGAAGAAGGTTTAAAAATTTTCCAAGAGATAAAAGAAACCTTTGGCGTGAAAGTGATTACCGATGTGCACGAAATTTATCAATGCCAGCCTGTTGCTGATGTGGTGGATGTGATTCAGTTACCGGCATTCTTAGCTCGTCAAACTGATTTAGTCGAAGCCATGGCAAAAACGGGGGCGGTAATTAACGTGAAAAAACCACAATTCTTAAGTCCGGGTCAAATGGGTAACATCGTCGATAAGTTTGAAGAATGTGGTAACGATAAAATCATCCTTTGTGATCGTGGTTCAAACTTTGGCTACGATAATTTAGTGGTGGATATGTTAGGTTTCGGTGTAATGAAAAAAGTGTCTAAAGGCAGCCCAGTTATTTTTGACGTGACTCATTCATTACAATGCCGTGATCCGTTTGGTGCCGCTTCAGGTGGTCGTCGTGAACAAGTGACCGAATTAGCGCGTTCTGGTTTAGCAATTGGCATTGCAGGCTTATTCTTAGAAGCGCACCCAAATCCAAACCAAGCAAAATGTGATGGCCCTTCAGCATTGCCACTTTCAGCATTAGAAGGTTTTGTCTCACAGATGAAAGCCATTGATGATTTAGTGAAGTCTTTCCCTGAATTAGATACGTCTATCTAATGGAGAAGTGCGGTTGAAAACAGCGTTGTTTTTGACCGCACTTTTGTTCTGTAAAAGGAGATGACAATGAATATCGTATTTTTAGACAGCACGGCAATTCCGAAACATATTCCTATTCCTCGTCCAAGCTTTCCGCATAACTGGGTAGAGTATGAATATACTTCCGCAGAGCAAACCATTGAGCGAGCAAAAGACGCGGATATTATTATCACCAGTAAAGTGATTTTAAGCCGTGAGGTGTTGCAACAATTACC
>CAUUXN010000161.1:0-2634 GCA_963548985.1 uncultured Haemophilus sp.
CTGAAATTACTGTCGATAAAACCCTTGATACCGTTGGTTTACGTTGTCCTGAACCTGTGATGCTCGTGAGAAAAAACATTCGCCACATGAATGAAGGTGAAGTATTGCTTATTTTAGCGGACGATCCTGCCACGACTCGCGATATTCCCAGCTTCTGCCAATTTATGGAACATACCCTTTTAGCGAGTGAAACCCAAGCCCCCCCTTTTAAATACTGGGTGAAAAAAGGCCAATAAAAATGCGGCCAATTTTGACCGCACTCTGTTATTCTGCCGTATTACTCGAAACGGGGTAATACTGTTTCTGAAGAAATTCAGGCTTCAATAACGCAGAGGCATTCCACCACTCAATCACCAGCTCCTGTGGTCCTTCTGCATAAGACGCAATTTCATACACGTTATATACAAAATGAATCCCATCATGATCTAAATAGAAATTATCGGTCACTTCAAAAGCGTCTTTTGATGTAAATGCTTCCTCATCTTTTATCTCGCCATATCGAGTGTAACGTTCCCAAAGCAACTCTTTTAATTTAGCTTGCTGGTTTGGTTTAAAAACATTATCAAATGAAAGTAGTTTTTTCGTTTCTAAATCAACATTAAGATAATGGTAGCCACCAACTCCATGCGCGCCACCACTGTAGCTGTAATAATTTATTAAAAATACAGCAAGCTTACCTCTTTGGTGACTAAATGCTAAATCTAAGGTTTCATCAATCCCCATTATTGGAGATTCCAACATTTCTTTTTTAGCTTCATCATATGCTTTTTGGTAATCCTCAATAAGCTGCTCGCGGCTTCTTGGTTTACCATCAGCATTTTTTGAAATTTGCTCTAAAAGTAGTGTATCTAGCCACTCAATATTCGTTTTTAGTGTAGAAATACTGTAATGAAGTTTACCTTCAGTAGGAACATATTCGTCTTCTTTGGCCGATTTAGGGTAATTGATGGTTTCCTCTTTATCAAAAATCACATCATCTTGAGCAATAATTGCCGGAATAACCTTCTCAGCCTTATCTTTTTCAGCTTTTAATTGTGTATTTTCTGCCGTTAGTTGTGCAATTGTCTGTGTTTGTTGCTCAATGGTTGCTTTCGCTTCTTTATCTTCGCAACCTGTTGCCGTAAAAAGTGCGGTTAAAATTAAGGCTGAAATGAATGTCTTTTTCATGTTTTATCCTATAAATCGAATGTATCTTTATCACGTAGAATGTGATCATTGCTTTTGCGGCGTAAAAAGCCGGTACGGTCAAAATATTCCATTAATTGCACGGTCAGTTTTCGACCAAAGTTCAGTTTATCACGTAATTCATTTACGGCAACTTTACCTTCTTCGCCTGCCATTTGCTTAATTAAGCGAGCATAAGCATAAATGCTTTCAGTCAGGAAAAAACGGTCTTTTACAATTGGCGTAAGATAGCCCAATTTACCTGCTTTATACATAAAATTACGCATTACACTTTCATCTTGCGCCAAGGCTGTTGCCATATCACGTACCCAAATGGCTTGACCATGCGCTTTCTCAAATTCAGCTAACACCGCTTGCCATAAGCTTTGCTCTTCGGCTGAAAATTGGATTTTGTGTGAAGGCAAATGTAACCAACCACGAGTCTGCTGCAATTGGCCTTCATCAAGCATTTCTTCAATAAAATGATAAATCAGATTTTCCGGTTGGTTTAGTGTCGCAATACGGTATAAGCGGGCTTTACTCAAACCTAGCTGATCATTATGTTGCTCATGATAGGTAGCAAGTGCGGTCAAAATTTGCTGCGTTTTTTCACGTTGATAATCACGATTAAAACACCAATTTTGGAAACGAATATCACCGTTTTCAGCCAACGCTTCTGCCAGTTGATTTTCAGTTAGCTGCTCACTCCACATTAGCGCTTGAGCTGAAACCGCCTCTTTTTGTAAGGTTAATCCGATGCGTTGTGTGGCGGTTTGAGCCTGATTAAGTTTAGCTAAGAACGCTAAACGAGACTCCGTACGCTTATAACGTTTTGGTGAGTGGATTTCGAGTACCTTCGCCCCACCAATTAATATTTTTGCATCGCCACTACGTAAAATTAATTTATCCCCGAAGGCCAAAAATAATGGCTGCTCTAAAATGACTTCCGCCAAAGTGCGGTCATTTTTCATTGCATTTTTGCTTTCAAGCAAAGTAAGCTTACCAGTTGTGCGGCTTGCGGCATGATAAATGTGCACAGGCTGACTGTCTTTCAAATTCACTTCAGGCGTAATTTCAATGGTAATACGATCAGTTGGCTCAAGTGGTTCTGAGGCTAACAACCAATCGCCACGTTGCATTGGAATACGATCTAAATCGACATTTAAATTGAGGGCTAATCGTTGACCAGCGAATCCTTTCTCACTCGGTGTATTTTGAGCATGGATATTTTTAACACGAACCTTTTGTCCTGTTGAAAGGAAAAGTTCGTCATCAATAGCTACTGAGCCAGCAAATGCTGTGCCTGTTACTACTGTCCCTGCCCCTTTCACGCTAAAGACTCGGTCTATAGCATAACGAAACGGTTTATTTATTTCGGCTAATTCCGGTAAATTGGCTAAATAATCACGTAACGCATCAATTCCTAAGCCTGTTTGTGCCGATGTAATAAAATAATGAGATTCAGCTAAG
>CAUUXN010000162.1:0-2577 GCA_963548985.1 uncultured Haemophilus sp.
GCCAAAACCGCTTAGCGATTTTAAATACGTTACAAGACTTGTTCTTACAAGTGGCGGATATTTCGGTATTGCAATAATAGATCTAAAAAGGATGGTCAATTTTCCAACGACCATCCTTTTGTATATAGACTTCAAATGATTATTTCTCTATAATCAACCGCACTTTCCCCCCTTAGCTCAGTCGGTTAGAGCAGGCGACTCATAATCGCTTGGTCGCTGGTTCAAGTCCGGCAGGGGGGACCATTTATTGAGATCGCATTAGGCGGTCTTTTTTATTGCCTTTTTCTAATGCGTTTTAGGCGTTATATCCTTTCAATAATTCAGTCCAATTTTCTTCATTGAATTGAATATTCATTCTGCCGACTTCTTTGACAAAAGAGCGGTGTAATCTTTCCAGGTTGCCTTGTTTCCAAAAATCTCCTGATTTTTGACCGCACTTATCGAAATCAATGAGCCAACATTTTCGTTCATTTTCGAGTTGTTGAACGAGAATATTATGGGCGTTGAGATCCGTATGACAAATTTGCAAATTATGCAACTGACGAATTAATTTACCAATGGCTTGCCAGATGTCATTCGGTAGTTGCTGTGTTTGTAAAAGTGCGGTCAGATCCTGGGCATTTTCGATCTTTTCAATCAAGATATCCGCTTGGTAGCAAATACCTAATTTGCCTTTTTTAACACACGCAGCAATCGGTTTGGGTACGGCTACACCTGCTTGATGGAGTTGATTTAAAAGCTGAAATTCCGCCACGCTGCGAGTTTCAGTAAATGATTGAAAACGATAGCGATCTTTGTTGAATTTTCCCCATAAACCACCGCGATAATAATGACGAAGGGCAGTGTTTACACCAAACAGATCTTTTGTATTCAGGAAATAGGTTGTGCCGCGTCCTTTGGCTGAACCGGTAATACGTTGTTGTTTTTCCCAAAAAGCCGATTCAAAAAATGAAGCAGGCTCTGTTGGTTTTTCCGTGAGATTAAAAAGAAAGAATTGATTATCTTGTTGGAATTCAAGCATTTTAGTTGAACCGAATAATAGAAAATGCTCTCATTCTACTTTAAAATAGGTGGAAATTAAATGCGCGAGGAACTCAAATGTCCCATTCTCCACTTTTTACCTCTCCCCCTAAATCACTTTGTATTTTGCGTTTGTCTGCGGTGGGTGATGTTTGCCATGCACTTGCGGTGGTACAACATATTCAACGTTATTGGCCGCAAACAAAATTAACGTGGATTGTGGGTAAAACAGAAATGGGCTTGCTTTCTGGTATAGAAGGCGTGGAACTTGTTCCTTACGATAAAAAGAGCGGTTGGAAAGGCGTATGGAATTTATGGATGTTTTTGAAAAATAATCAATTTGATGCGCTTTTGAATATGCAGACGGCATTTCGTGCTTCTATTATCTCTCTTGGTATTCAAGCGAAATATAAAATTGGGTTTGGCAAAAAACGTTCTCGAGAAGGGCAGTGGTTGTTTGTGAATCGTCGAGTTCAAGATCCTGAAACGCCTCATGTACTAGATGGTTTCATGGCTTTTGCAGATTATCTTGGTGTACCACCGGCAGAGATGCTTTCTTGGCAATTGGCAATTTCTGATTCAGATCGAGAATATGCCAAACAGTTTATTGATCCTACACGTAAAAATCTGATTATTTCCCCTTGTTCTAGTAAAGTCGAGAAAGATTGGTTGATTAAACGTTACGCGGAGGTGGCGAACATTGCTCATCAACATAATGTGAATGTAATTTTTTGTAGCTCGCCGGCAAAACGTGAATTAGATATGGTGAAAAAAATTACCGCACTTTGTGACTTTCAACCGGTTGATGCTTCAGGAAAAACCAGTTTGAAACAACTTGCTGCATTAATTCATCAAGCAAATTTAGTCATCTCGCCTGATTCTGGGCCCGCTCATATCGCGACCACGCAAGGAACACCTGTCATTGGATTGTATGCCTATCATAATCCATTGCGCACCGCGCCTTATCATAATCTGGATAATGTGGTGTCAGTATATGAAGAAAATGTGCAAAAAGAACAAGGAAAACCTTCATGTGAATTACCTTGGGCAACAAAATTAAAAGGCAAAAATTTAATGGCTGAAATTCAGGTAGAGCAAGTGGTCGCTCAGATGAGAGCGTTGAATTTATTTTAAAGTGCGGTCAATTTTAGAGATAAAAAAGCCCTCAAATGAGGGCTAAAAGAATCATAAAGTTCCTTGCGAATTATTCGCCTTTTTGTGCGTTGTAAGCTTCTAATGCACGAAGAGAGTAGGTGTAAGCTGCACCTGCATTTAATGCGATAGACATCGCTAATGCTGCTGCCACTTCTTCTTCAGTTGCACCTGCTTTCACCGCTTCATCAGCATGTACGCCAATGCAGCTTTCACAACGAGTTGTGACTGCAACTGCTAATGCAATTAATTCACGGGTTTTGGCATCTAATACGTTACCTTCTGCTGCAGCTGCACCTAATGCGCCGTAAGCTTGTAACATTTTAGGGTATTTTTTACCTAATGCTCCGAATGATTTTTTAACGTGTGCTACATCATTTTTCCAATCTGCAAACATTGTTTTTC